>DASTXN010000091.1:0-25082 GCA_035765515.1 Jatrophihabitantaceae bacterium
GCGAAGCCTTCGGGCAGCGAGGCGCGGTAGAGGTGGTAGCGGCCGGCGGACCGTTCCTTCGGCGGTAGGACTTCCAAGCAGGTCGTCCACCATCCGGTCTCGATGGTCTCCACGAACGGTTCCGGGACTCCGGCCGCGCGCATCGAGGCCGCCTGGGCCTGCCAGTCGTAGTGCAGCGCGACGAGCTCGGCGTGGGCTTGCCCGTTCTCGATGTCGAGGACGGCGTACCAGACGTTGCGCTGGCCGTCGTTGGCGGGTTTGCCGAGCACGCCGACGTTGACGGCGAGCTGCTCGCCGATCCGGCGTTGCCAGGGCAGCCCGCTATGGCTGCACAAGATCACGTCCTCGCCGCTGGCCGAGGCGCGTGTGCGGTGTTCGTGCTCGGGCAGCGAGTCCCACCAGAAGTCGTTGAGCGCCAGCGGCGAGCCGTGCACCAAATGCACTTGGCAGCCGCCGATCTCGAGCCGGCGTTCGGTGGGTAGGCGTCCCATCCAGGCGGCGAACGCGGCGCTGGTGTTCGCGCGGGTGTGGTCGTAGATCAGTTGCGCGTATTCGTTGTCACGCGGGTCGCGGTAGCCGCAGCCGCAATCGCTGTCGCCGCGCGCCAACGCGACGTCGTAGTTGCCGGCGATGCACTCCACGCCGGCTTCGGACAACAGCGGCCACAGCGGGTCGATCTCGGCACCGAACCCGCCGAGGTCGCCGAGGCAGAACAGCCGTTCGCAGCCGCGGGAGCGGGCGTCGTGAACGAAGGCTCGCAGTGCGTACGGGTTGGCGTACGGGCCGCCGCATACTCCGATGCGCATCAGGCTGCCTCCTGCGTCGCGACGGCAGGGCCCCGGCGTGTGGCGAGCATTTCCAGCGGCCGCCGGGCACCGTCGGCGCCGCCGCGCCATGCATAGACCCCGATCCCAGCGGCGCCGGCCAGCCAGAACAGCGCCACCAGCAGGTAGGAGACGTCGGCGCCGAGTCGCCCGGCCAGGCTGGGCAGCAGCAGGGTGCCGACGATTGCCCCGATTCGGCCGATCCCGACGGACGCGCCGACGCCCGCGCCGCGCACGTGTGTGGGGAACAGTTCGGTGAAGGTCGGATACGCCGCTGTCCACGCCGCGGTGCCGAACGCGTTCACGACCACAAATGCGAGCGTCACCCAGGCCGCGCTGCCGGTTGTGGTCGCGGCGGCCAGCAACCCGATTCCGGCCGCGGAGAGCAGGTAGGTCATGGCGACCATTCGTCGGTGTCCGACCTGGTCGAACAGGCCAGCCATGATCAGACCGCCGACCAGTCCCCCGACGTTGCCGACGATGTAGAACAGCGGAATCTCGGTCTGTGAGATGTGCACCTGTGGCAGCACCACGACCGACATCAGCGCGAACAGCCCGTAGTACCCGAACGCCTCGGCGAGGTCGAGCAGTGCCCCGAGAGCGAGCCGACCGGGATAGTGCCGGATCAACTCGGCGAATGCCGTTCGAGGCGGGGGAGCGCCTCGCGCGCCTGCCGGGGGTAGCGCTGGCGGCAAGGGGCCGCGCGACTCCAGTGCTTGCACGATCCGTTCGGCCTCCTCGCCACGACCGCGTGCGACCAGCCAGCGGGGCGATTCGGGAATGCGGCGGCGGAAGACCAGCACGATGAGCGCGAGCAGGCCGCCCAGGACGAACATGTACCGCCAGGATGTCGCGCTCGACAGCGCGAGCGTGTCCAGGGTGAGGTAGGCCAGCAGCCCGGCGAGGATCGCTCCGGCGGGCCAGAAGTTCATCACTGCCGCGTTCGCCTTGCCCCGAACCCGGGCCGGCATGAACTCTGCGATGGCCGCGTTGACGATCGCGTACTCGGCTCCTACGCCGAGCGCGGCGAGGAACCGGAAGCCGTAAACCACGTCCAGGCTCGAACTCAACCCTGTCAGGACGGTGAACCCCGCATACCAGAGCAGCGTTGCCACGAAAAGCCGTCGCCGCCCGAACTGATCGGCGAGACGCCCACCGGAGATCGCGCCGAGCAGGATGCCGCCCAGCCACACCGCCAGCACTGCGTCTCGCTCGAACGTCGTGGCGCCGAAATGATCACCCAACGGCCCGACGGCGCTGGAGAACATCTGCACCTCGAACGAGTCGAACAGCCACCCCGCACCCAGCGCCACCAAGATGAGGGTGTGCATCCGCTGCCACGGCGCCTGGTCCAGTCGTGCACCAACCGCGGCTTCGGACAGCGGCGCAGTCTGGGCTGAGTCAGCGTGCGGTGCGGACACCATCGTCCTCCAGGGATTGACAGCTGTGGCGGGAGCGGGAACGGCGTGAGCCCGGCAACCGGGGGCCGCGGTGGTAACGGTCGGCCAACCGCTGAGGAGGCACGCCGGCGAAGTACAGCAGTTTGAGGTACTGCATGAACGCGACCATCTGCCACGTGCCGTTCTCGGTGAACCGCCGCGCCGATGCCGTAGAGGTTGCCGGCAGCACGGCCAGCTTGCCCACCCGATGCAGGCGGCGGGAAAGCTCCAGATCCTCCATCAGCGGAAGCAAGGGAAAGCCGCCGAGCTGCTCGAATACGCTGCGGCGGACGAACATCGCCTGGTCGCCGAAGACGTGGTGCAGGCGACGCGCGCGGGCGTTGGAGGAGCGGGCGAGCAGGTCCAGTCCGGTGTTGTGCACGTCGAAGCGGAGTTGCAGCCCACCGCCGACCACAGTTTCGTCCTGCAGGGCGGCCCGCAACTGGCCAAGTGCTTCGGGTGCGATCACCGTGTCGGCGTGTACGAACCAGAGCACGTCACCGGCGGTGTGCCGAGCGCCCTCGTTCATCTGGTGAGCTCGTCCGCGACCGGTTCGGAGCACTCGTGCGAACGGCTCGGCAAGCTCGGCGGTGCCGTCCGCGCTGCCACCGTCGACGAGCACGAGTTCACAGTCGTCGAAGTCGTGGCGCAGCCGCTGCAAACTCGCGCACACGATGCGTGCCTCGTTCCACGCCGGCACGACGATTGACACGGACAGTCGCTCGCTCATCAGGCGATCACCGGGGGGCGGAGCAACTCGGCGATGACGGACGGCACGCTGGCGTCGCGCGCGAGCACGCGCGCGTCGGCAGGTGTGTCCAGATCGCGCAACGGCTCGAGCAGACGACAGCGCAGGCCGGCAGTGTGTGCGAGCGCGAGGCTCGCGGCCAGTACGCCCGGCCCGCCCCACAGGCCGGGATCGATCCCGAACACGGCGCCGAGGTCGACGTCGACGCTGGACCGATCGCGCAGGCCGACGAGGTAGTAGCCGCCGTCGACCGCGGGGCCGAACACCACGTCGTGGCCTTCGTCGAGATACGTAGCGGCCTCGCGCAGGTGCGCGAGACTCAGCGTCGGCGCGTCCGTTCCGATGACCAACACGTGCCCGGTGTGCTGGCGCAGCACGTCTTTGACGGCGTGACTCATCCGCGCACCGAGATGCTCGCCCTGCTGTCCGAGCCTGCGCACGCCGTCCGGGACGGGCTCGACAGCGTCCGGAGGGTCGAGTGCGAGGTAGGTGTCCGCGGGCGCTGCGCGTTCCGCAAGCCGCATCGTGTGACGGATCAGCTCGGCCTGCAGCCGTGCGCAGCCCTGTGGGCCGAGCAGTGGCTGCAGGCGCGTCTTCGCCGCGCCCGGCAGCGGCGCGCGGGCCATGATGAGGACGGCAATTCGTGACGCGCTCACGGGGTGAACCGGTGAACGAGACCAGGGACGTCCGGCTTGTCGATCTGCGGCAACGCTGCCTCGAGAACGCGGGCGAAGGTCTCGGTGCTGGCCGCCATCAACTCCAGCAGCTGCGTGACCGGCTGTGGTGGGGCGACGCCGTTCGCGTGATCTGTCACGTAGCCGAGCACGGACAGCGGAAGTTGTGCCTCGCCGGCGAGTACGACCTCCGGACCGGCGGTCTGGCTCACCGCGGCGATCCCGGCAGCGCGCAGCGCGGCGATCTCGGCGCGGCTGTTGAATCGGGGACCGTCGACCTGCCCGTAGCAGCCGCCGTCGCGTACCGACGCGCCGACGTCGCGGGCAGCGCCGACCAGCGTTTCGCGCAGCGACTCACTGAACGGCGCGTCGAAGATCCAGTGCCCCCGGCCGGTGAGACCCGGGGCATCGTGCCAGGTGCACAACGTCCCGTCGGCAAGCCGGTTGCTCGGAAAGTACAGGTCGTCGAACGCGATCAAGCTACCGAGTTCTACCTGCGGATCGACCGCGCCGCACACCGTCAGGGAGATGACACAATCCACCTTGGCGTCGAGAAGCGCAGTGAGATTCGCCTTGTGCGAAACGTGGTTGGACAGGCGCGCATGTCCTGCACCGTGCCGCGACAAATGCACGACCTGAACGCCGGAAACCGAACCGAAAGTCAGCTCTACGGAGCCGTACGCCGTCCGGCACGTGCGTGGATCGGGCGCCGCCAGTCGCGGCCAGTCGTGGCTGCCGGAGCCGGAGATAATACCGACCCGCATCAAGCACCCGCCTTCTGAGCAGTCGCTGCCGTGTGTGCGCCAATTACCGGCAGCAGCCGTCGCAGTTCGATGTTCTCGCCCGGGTCGAGCACGCTGTGCTGAACGCAGGCCGGCACGAGTTCGCCCGTCTCGGGGTGGGCCATCGCGTAGAAGCAGGCCCGCAGCCGTTCTTGCGTCGCGGCGATCCGCGGGTCGGAACTCTGTTCGCCGCGCTGCATGGCCTCCCAGGCCGGTGCGACGTCCGCGGCGTCCATGAAGGAGTGCATGGTGAAGGCGACCGGACGGATCCGGTGCCGTAGCAGGCGGCTCACGCCGATGCGCCGCACCCGATGGCCGGCCCAGCGGACGAGCGCCACGGCCAGCGCGGGGTGGGCGGTCAACACCCGGGTCAGCTTGGCCGCCAGCAACGGCAACGACCGGCCGGTGAAGCTCACCCCGCCCAGGTGACGGAAGTACAGATCGCGGACGTGCAGGTCGGCCGGATCCTCGTCGTCGAGCAGGGGGTAGTACCGCTCACCCAGGTAGAAGCCGTAGGTCGTCCGGTTACACCGCTCGTCGCCCACTTGCAGTGCGCGGAACGGAAGGCGGGTACCGACCCCAGCCTCGATCTGCGCCCATACGTCGTCGTCGGTGCGCTCCCGGTATCCCTCGTGCCATCGGCGTTCGTCGCCGACGAATGCCGCGGGTTGGAAGGAGAACATGCCGAAGCCAAAGCCGTGGCATTCACGGATCACATCAGCGATTTGATCGAGGTTGCGTGGGGTGACCGTCATGTTGTGCGCCAGGAAGTGGCGCACGCCGTGCTCGCGCTGCAACCGCTCGAACCGCTCGACGAAACGCCTGCGGTAGGGGTTCAGCGACCGCTCGTCGGGGGGGCGTTCGATACCGCGGCGACCGAACATGAGCATGTCGAAGTGGCCGGCGAACGACAGCCGCCGCGAGCGAGGCCGCCCGTCCGGTCCGAGGGCGAGCGCGCGAAGGTAGGCGTAGTCGAAGTCACCGTGACTCATGCTCATCGGTTCGCGACCGTACTCACGCATCACCCGCAGCGCTTCGGCGTGGTCCTCGGCCGGCAGCAAGCTGACCTCGCCACCGATCAGTTGCGCATGCGCCCGCGGACCGCGTCGATCGTGCAAAAACGCCATCTGGGCGCGAACCTGCTCGACCGTATGCCGGCCGCTGACCTGAACGCGGTTGGCGTCCCGGGAGTGATAGCAGGGAGTGCAGGCCAGATTGCAGCGTGGGAAGACCCCGTGTGTGCCCTCGCAGCCCACCGCGGTGCGGCCCAGCGTCTGCGCGTCCGTCCGCGCGTGATCGGGAAGCTCGTCCCACCGCAGGTCGAGCGCCGCCCGGGTGGCCGGGTGGACCGGGCGCGTCAGCAGTTCGAGGTCACGTAGCCATTCGATCACGCCGGTCATGCCCACGCCTACTCCTTCGTCGCCGGACGCTCGGACGGTTGCCGTCGCTGCACCGGAAACCCGCTGCGCCCTCACCAGCCTTCCCGCCGCGCCTGGAATGGTTCGCGTCCCACGCAGGGTTCCAGGAGGCGAGGAGGTCCTAGCGCATGTCTGACAGCTCGAGGAGCGACGGGGGGCAAGCACAGTCCGCCCCGGCCGAAGTTGAGGTGCTGGTGGTCCCCGACTGCCCGAACCGGTCCGGTGCCGAGCAGCTCGTGCGCGCCGCCATCGCCGAGGCCGGGCTAGGCCGAATCGAGCCCCGAACCCGGGTCGTGCAGACCGACGAGGACGCGGCGCGGCTCGGGTTCAGCGGGTCACCGTCGTTCCGGATCGACGGCCGTGACCCGTTCGGACCAGCCGGCTCGCCGAGCATGGCGTGCCGGCTGTATCTGACCGCTGCCGGCCTGCGGGGATTGCCGGAGCTTTCCGCACTGACTGCTGCCCTAGGCCGATCTCGGTCGCGGTGAGACGCATGAAATTGCGCATCTTGACCGCGGTCGTGACTGTGGCCCTGGCAGGGTCCGCGTGCTCGAGCGCGCACGTCACCGCGCCGCCTGCCACGACATCGCCGGCATCGGGAACCGTCGCCCCGCCCCACACGGTGCTCTTACCCACCGGGATCGCCGAACCGCCTCTCCCGGCTCAATCACCGCGGTTGAGGCCGGTTCATGTGTCGTTGCTCGAAGGTGACGGTGGTCCCCAATACCGGCCGCGTCACTACTGGCCTGCGCATCCGGCGATCCGGATGGACGCGCCTGTGAAGGGCCTTTCGGCCGGCGGCGGTCTGGTCTACGACGGCAGCCTGACCTTGTCGATCTCCACCGGTGCAGCGAACATCGCGACGGTGGACGGTCGCACCGAACGGATGATCGTCACGTCCGACGGCCGGCAGGTGTTCGACTTCCCGCTTTCGCTTGGCGCGGCCGACCATCCGACCTACCGCGGCACGAAGATCGTGATGGAAAAGGATCGGGTCGAGGAGATGAAGTCAACGCCGGGCGCACCAACCTCAACGTCGCCGCTGCCGAGCGGTACTTCCACTTCGCCCGCATTGGCGACGTCCTCCGCTATCGCAACACCGGAGGACCGATGATGCCGTCCTGGGACGGGTACGGCGACTGGAACGTGCCGTGGTCTGTCTGGCAGGCCGGGGGCGTGCTCAGCCGACTGACCCGATGAACCGATCGAAACCCAAGTCGCGGCAACCACCGAGAGAACGGAGGACGCATGGTCAAGGCGGTCTTCAACGGACAGGTCATCGCGTCCAGTGACGAGACCGTCCTCGTCGAAGGGAACCACTACTTCCCGATCGAGGACGTCGACGAGCGATATCTGCGGCGCACCAAAGCGAAGTCATTGTGCCCTTGGAAGGGCATCGCGTCCTACTACACCGTCGAGGTCAACGGAGCACGCGACACCAATGCGGCCTGGACGTACCACCATCCGTCGCCGCTGGCACGGCGGATCAAGAACCACGTTGCCTTCTGGGGTGCGGTCGAGGTCACCGACGTGCCGCCTCGGCAGGATTGAGGCCTCATCGCCGTCGATGACAGCCGAGCAGTAGGCCGGTGTTGGCGACGCAGAACGGCACGAGGTAGGTCAGGCCGGTCTTGACCCACGTGCCGGTGTCGGCGTGACCGCCGAGCACCGTGTCAAGTTGGTTGATGGCAAACAGCACCGTGCCGACCACCAGGGCAGTCAGCACCGTGCGCCACAGATGCGGTCGATGGAGGACGACCGACACTGCCTCCCGCGGCGTGCCCCACGTCGGCCGACCATCGCGGCTCATCCGAACCGGCCACGAGCATCGATCCAGCGCCGCCGCAGTGCGATCAGCGTAGTGATCGTTCGCGCGGCCAGGGGACGACCGAGCCGGTGACGGACGTCTTCGATCGCAGCGTCCCACGGCCCGTACCCATACGTCGGGTAGGCATGCGTCGTGCCGGCTAAGTCTGCAGCGCGTAGGCCGCGGCGCACCGCGAGGGTCAGTTCGGCCAGCGTCTCGCCGGCCCGCGGTCCGACCACTGTCGCACCGAGAACGCGGCCCCTGCCATCGAGCACCACACGGGTGAAGCCCTCCGTATGGCCGTCGGTGACGGCGCGGTCGACGTGCTCGTGGCGGACGGTGCGCGACGTGAGTCGGTGCCCCCGATCCGCGGTACCGGTGTCGATGCCCACCGCGGCGATCTCCGGCTGGGTGAAGGTCACCCGCGGCATCGCTGCCAATTCTGCGTGGCGGCGCAGCCCGAGCAACGCGTTGCTTGCCGCGAGGCTGGCGTGCATACCGGCGGTATGGGTGAACTGGGGATGCCCGGTCACGTCGCCGGCGGCCCAGACCCGCCGGTTGCTGGTGCGCAGCTGCGTGTTCACTGCAACGTACCCGCGCTCGTCGACGGCCACCCCGGCCAGGTCCAGCCGCAGCTTGTCGGTGCGGGGACGGCGGCCGGTCGCGACGAGCATCCGGTCGAACTCGACGGCTGTGCCGTCGTCGAGTTCGGCCGTCCCAGCGCCGTCCGCACCGGGCCGGATAGCCGTGACCGTGACCCCGGTTCGGACATCGACTCCATCCCGCAGCAGTGCGGCGGTGAGGACGTCGGCGGCGTCTGAGTCCTCGCGCAGCAGCAGCCGCGGCGCCGTCTCGATGATGTCGACATGCGAGCCGAGCCGGGCGTAGGCCTGCCCGAGCTCGCAGCCGATGCTGCCGCCGCCGAGGACTAGGAGCCGCTGCGGCAACGACGTCAGTCCCCACACCGTGTCGCTGGTCAGAGGTTGCACCGCCTCCAGCCCCGGGATCGGCGGCAGGATTGGTTGCGAGCCGGTAGCGACGATTGCCTGCCGAAACCGCAGCGGCCGTCCGTCGATCTCAGCCGTGGTGGGACCGGCGAAGCGCGCCACGCCGTGAACGATGCGCACCCCGGCAGCGGCGAGTGTGCCCGGGGAGTCGTCCGGCTCAATGGCGGCGATCGCACCGTTGACGTGCGCCATCACGGCGGCGAAGTCGACTCGGACACCGTCGGCGTGCACCCCGACGCTGGCCGCACGGCGCGCGTCCGCGGCAGCAGCGGCGGCCGCGATCAGCGCCTTGGACGGCACACATCCGGTCCACAGGCAGTCCCCGCCCGTACGATCTCGCTCAGCCAGCAGAACGCTGGCGCGGAAACCCGACGCGGTCCGGGCCGCCACCATGCCGGCCGTCCCGCCACCGATGACCAGCAGGTCCCACACCGTGTCGCCGTGTGGCGGGTGCACGTCGAGACCGGCCGGCGCTGATGCTGCGGCAGGCATCACTCCGAACCTTGGACGATCAGCCGCTCGGCCTCGTCGCGCACCCGCGCCACCAGAGCAGGATCCGGTACCCGATGGGCGGACCAGCGCCGCAGCGCCGCGCTCAGGGCCCGGTACTCCTCCACGCGGCCGGTACAACGGCCGCACTCGGCCAGGTGAGCCTCGATCCGGTCGACCTCTGCCGGGTCCAGCGAAGCGGACGGGTCACTGTCCAAGTAGCGCTGTATTCGTCGGGCGGCCCATCGGCAGGTCAACATACTGCGCAGGTTCGCGATCATCGGATGGTTCCTTCGCAGGATGAGGCGGTAAGCAGGCGGCGTCGGACCTTGGCACGGGCCCGGCTCAATCGCGACATCACCGTGCCGAGCGGGACATCGAGCACCGCGGCGACCTCGGCATACGTCAGCTGATCCACATCGATCAACAGCAGCACAGTCCGATAGCGTTCGTCGAGTTCGGCGACGGCGCGCTCCAGAGCTGCATCTAGTGTGCGGTTCAACTGTCGTTCCTCCGGGCCGGCAAGCCGCTGGACGCCGAACGCCGGACGCTGCGTTTCCAGGCTGGTCGCGTCCGCGACCAGGTCGGGACGCTGGCGGCGCAGCGAGTTCAGATGGGTGTGTCGCAGGATCGTCAGCAGCCATGCCCGCGGATGTGCCCCGTCGAAGCGGTCCGCGGCACGCCATGCGCGGATCAGTGTCTCCTGCACGATGTCCTCGGCATCGGCCCACGACCCGGTCAGCGTCTGCGCGACCCGCAACAGCACCTCGATCTGCGGCTCGACGTAGCTGCGAAACGCCTGCTCGCGCGACAGTCTGGCTCCGGTCGCCGTGATCTCCACGGGCTGGAAACCCGCCGAGGATGCCGCGTCCTTCCCGCGCCGAGGAGCCACGTAGCCAGGATGCCGCGTGTGGTTTCCGCGGACAGCGCCAGGGTGGGGTCTAGATCCCGCGTCCGGCGGACTGTCCGACCGCGGCGCTCAAAGGCTCGGGGGCACAATGCCCGCGGCGACCTGGATGTGACCACCGCGCAACGTGCGGCGTCCGACGTCACGGCAGTCCCTCTCAACCCACCGCCACGGCCGACGCTGCAGATCGACGCCGCCGGTAAAGCACGCCAGGCGCGCCAGCGGGGCCAGCGCCCTCCACCCACCGGTCGGCATCGCTAGGTCGACGACCGCCAGCCGACCGTCGGGGCGCGTCGCCGCCAGCGCCGAGGCCCACGCGGTGCCACCGTCACCGATGACCGACAGCGAGTACGTGAACAGCACTGCATCGAACGGTCCGGCGCCGACTACAGCGGCCAGGTCATCCGTCGAGGCGTCGGCGCGAACCACACTGACGTTTGCCCAGCCGTGTCGCCGAACGCGTGCGGCCGCGCGGGCGAGCATCGAGGCGCTCAGATCCACGCCGCACACCGCCCCGCCCGGCCCCACCGCGGCGGTCAGTAGGGGCAGGTTCAGGCCGGTGCCGCAGCCGATGTCCAGCACGTGGTCGCCGGGGTGCAAGCGAAGCATTTCCACGCCGGAGCGCCGTCCGGGTCGATAGACCGGCCACTCCAGGGACACCGCGTCATAGACGCGGGCGCCGACCGTGTAGCGACCGAACCGGCGGTGCCCGCCGTCGCCGCCGAAGCTTGCATGTGCGTGGCGCATCCAGCAAGCATGTCGGACGTGACCCGAGCCTGCGGGACAGATGCGGGATTGACCATGATCAGTGATCAGGTCAGGTGCCTCTAAGCCAGTAGATCCGCGAGATTCAGCAGCCATTCGCTGCGGTCGGTAAAACCGCCGAGCCAGCCTACGTTGGTTCGAACCCAACACCCGCCACAACATCGCCGGATTCCATTGCGACTCCGGCTCAAGGTCGAAGCGAAGCCTCTACAGCCCCCGGAACCGGGGGCTGTAGAGGCGTGGGCGGCTGCGGACGGCGCGGAACTGCCCGCTATTTCCCCGCGCCGCGGATGATGGCCGAACTCGGCCACGGCGCACGCGACCGGCGGCGCTCGAGACGGGCGCCGCCGGTCGTTGCGCGATTACGGTGCGGTCGTCTTCGCCAGCCCGGCCAGCGCCGGGACGAAGTCGGCCGCGTTCGGCGTGCCCAGTCCGGTGACCGCATCCCAGCCGGAACCGGCCTGGTAACCGGGGATCCCGGAGCCGGCCTGCACGTTGTCGCCGCTGGTGACGTCGTAGAACGCGTCCGCGTACTGCGGCGAGCCGGCCAGCGTGTAGAGGTCGTCGTTGATCAGCCCCAGGTCCCGGCCGGCGTACTGATCGGTTATCGCGACGATTCCGGCGAACATCGGCGAGGCGGCCGACGTGCCGCACACGCCGTAATAGCCGCCGTAGCCGGGCGCGGTGTCGAGCACGATTACATACGTCGAGCAGGACGCGTCCATCGAGATGTCCGGAACGCCGCGGGACGAGGCCGCGATCGTGGCCGAGTTCGCGGGCAGGCTGTCCTGCCAGGACGGACGGGCGAACACCTGGCTGAAGCCGCCGCCCGATCCGTTCCACGCCGTCTCCCGCTGGCCGCTGTTCTGCTCGCACGTTGCCGGCGGATGGGTTGAGTCCACCGTCAGCCCGGTGGCCGGGTCGGTGCACAGGTTGGTGCCGCCGACCGCGGTGACCAGCGGATCCGAGGCGGGCCATCCGACCTGCGGCGTGGACAGCGTCGAGCCTCCCTGGCCGACCGGTTGCTTGCCCGAACCGGTGCTGCCGTAATCGCCTGAACTGGACAGGAAGGTCACTCCGCTGGCGGTGCCGGACACGAACGCGTGCCGCAGATTCTGCACGGACTGGAACGAGGCGAACGATCCCTCCGCGGCGCCGAAACTCTGCGTGACCACATCGGCGAGGTGGTGGTCGACTACGTACTGTTCGGCGTTCATCATGTTCGGCAGGCCCTGCACGCCGAGGGTTTCGGCGGTCGGCGCGGCCACGAGAAGGATGTTGGCCATCGGCGCGACGGTGTGCGCGTACTCGATGTCCAGCGCGACCTCGACCGACCAAGCGTTGCTGGCCTCCTGGCCCGGCGATTGGTTCGGTGGCGGCGCCTTCACCTGGTGGTTCCCGAAGGTGAGCGTCGAGAACGTCGGCATGCCGTCCGCGCACGCGACGTCAGGCATCCCGCACATCAACGGCAGGTCGTACGCCTGGCTGAACGTCTTCAGGTCGGCGCCCGCCTGCGGGTAGCCGAACGAGTCGATGATCGCGATGGTCTTGCCCTGCCCTGAGTACCCGCGCGCGTAGAGCGGAGCGAGGTTGTACGAGCCCTGAATGCCGGCCGGCGTGAAACGGCGGGAGGTGGCACTGTAACCGGGGCCCGGAGCGGCGTCGGGCGCGGACAGGTAGACGACCTGGGCCGGCGTGAGAGCCCGCACGCTCGCCGCGTCGCGAGCCGCGGCCGACTGGACGGAAGGTGTGCCGGCCATGGCGGTCGCGGCGAGAGCGCCCGCGGCGGCGACGGCCATCAAGCCCTTGCGCCGGGTGGTGAGATTCGACATTGGCGGAGTGTCCTTTCGGTAGGGGGACGATCCTGCGGCAGCTTGATGCGATTGCCGTATATGCGCCGAATGTTCGCGCTCGCCAAACCCGGCGTCAAGGGACGTGATCAAGATGGGCCACCGCTGGCCCTGCTGTTGCCAAATCGTTTGTCCGATGAAGATCATCTTCGTCATAACCGAGCGGCGAACCGGCTGCGAAAGCTCTGGAAGGACACCGTCGCTATTGCCACGCCGCGGGGATCTGGATCTCTAGCTGTCTGACGTCAAGGCGGCCTATCACGGGCGATACCTCAGTGCAGGCAGCGCGTCGAGCGCGCAGGGCCGCTGACGTCGGAGGCCCCTGGGGGTTGCGCTAGGCGCTTCGTGGCTTGTGAGTCAATGGTTGCGACTGCGGCGATGTCGTCTCGGGAGCGACCTGCATCGACTGCGCGCTGCAGTCGGTCCTCGGCGGCTCTGCGAGGGCGAACCAGAGCACCGTCATGCTCACCCGCACCGCGCCGGCCGTCCCTGCAGGCTGCGCACGGCCGGACACCTCGCTCATCAGCTGACGTGCCCGCTCGACGAGTTCGGCCCACGACGTCGGATCGAGCCAAAGCTCTGCATCCGCCCACCGTCGTTGGCGCCGACAGATCTGCGAGACCAATCCTTCGACGTGCTTCGGCCAGGGCGGACTCGGCAAACTCGCGGCGATCCTGTTGATCGAATCCCCGCAGGGCTGCCGGGACGGCCAGGCGATACGACCGCTCCGTCCCGCCCCGCCGAACCCTCTCCTCGGCCAGTTCGACCAAGCCGGCCGCGGCCAGCCGGCGCAGGTGGTAGCTCGCCGACCCGTGCGCAATCCCCAACTCGGCGGCGAGCTGGGTCGCCGATAGCGCCCGGCCGCCGAGCAGCGACAAGATGCGCAACCGGACGGGATGGGCGAACGCCCGAAGGCCGTCAACGCTGTCGGTCATGGGCAGCCACTACCTCCCAAGATGTGTTGGGAGGTCAGCATCGGCAGCCCGGGTCACCGATCAGGTACTGGCCAGCTGGTGGTGGGCTTGACCTCCTTGAGCGTGAAACTGGTCCGCATCGCTTTGATTCCAGGCAGACGCCGGATCGTGGTCATCGCGAAGTCGGCGTACGTGTCCAGGTCGCGACCGACAACCTGCAGCAGGAAGTCCGAGTCACCGGACACGCTCCAGCACGCGATGATCTCGGGCAGTTGCCCCACTGCGGCCTCGAAGGCACGCGCGGCCGCGTCGGAGTGGTCCTCGATCGAAACCGACACGAACGCCATCACGCCCCAGCCGACTGCGCGCCGGTCGACCGTCGCGCGGTAGCCGGTGACGATGCCGTCTGCTTCGAGCCGCTTCACCCGCCGCCAGGTCGGCGAGGTGGACAGGTGAACCCGCTCGGCAAGTTGTGCGACGGTCAGGCGGGCGTTGTCCTGAAGTGCGCGCAGGACCGCGACGTCATGGACGTCCAGCGACGGGGTAGGCAAAATTATCCTCAATTCGGCGCGTTATCGTCCGTCGGTTCCCATTGAACCCTTGGCAGGAGCATAACTAGGCACCGGATGCCGCTTCGTTCAGCATATGTTTCACCAGTGATCACCTCCGACCCGCTGACCGGGTTTCTCCCGCCCTACACCCCGTCTGGGCGCTCGGCACTGGTAGCCGCACCGCCGTGGCATTACGCCGGGCGAGTCCTGTCCTTCGAGTTCGACGTCGACAGGCAGCTCGCACAGTCGTTGCTCCCGCCCGGCGCCAGACGTGCCACCGGACGCGCCGCCGCCCACTTCTGCGACTGGCAGGCGACGACCGACGGCTCGGAACTACTCGATCCGATCTATGCCCAATACAAGGAATTCATCGCTCTCGTGCAGGTCGATCGCGCCGAGACCATGGCCTGCTACTGCCCGTTCATCTACGTCGACCAAGACCTGTCGTTGGCCCGGGGCTGGCTGCAGGGCTGGCCCAAGAAGATCGGCAGTGTCTGGCTGACTCGCAGCTACGGCCTCGACCATCCCGCCGCCGCGCCCATACGGCCCGGGACCCAACTCGGGGCAAGTGTGAGCGTGAAGGATCGCCGCCTCGTCGACGCCGGGCTGACGGTCACCGACGAACCCGCGGCCGAACCGATCGGCTTCCTGGCTGCGCCCACCTTCGGTCTGATTGCCGCCCCGACGCTGCTCGGCACACCGCACCCAGGAACTCCCATCCTGGTCCGCGCCGTCGTTGACCAGCGCGTAGTGGGCCCGGCCGCTGCCGCCACCGGCAAGCTGGAGATCTACGACAGCCCACGCGACGAACTGAACCTGCTCCGGCCGCGACGCGTACGCCGAGCCAGTACCTGCTGTGTCGCACTCACCATCACCGGGGCGGTCGCAGCATGACCAACACCGCACCGGAGCGAACCACGATCATCGTCGACACCGCGCTCTCACCAGGACTGCAAGGCAACACCATCGCGACCATCGGCATCGGACTCGGCGCAGCACTACCGCAGCTGGGTGGGCAGCAGCTCGCCGACCGAACCGGCCGGCGCATCGATGTCAGCGCTACCGTCGCGGTCCCGGTGCTTCAAGCTCCAGCAGCCACGCTGCGCGAGCTCATGCTGCGCGCGCTCGACTCACCACGCCGTGCGGTCGTGGTCCCATTTCCCGCCTTCGCCCGCAGCCAACACAACTTTGCCGACTACCAAGCCGACTTCCCACTGCACGATCTCGCCGAAGAAGAGATCCACGGCCTCGGACTGGCCGGCACACGTTCGTGGGTCACCTCCCTCACCGGCAGCCTGCAATTACTCAGATGACCCGTGCTGCGCAGTGCACGGGGCAGCACCGCCTCGTATCTCTCCAACACCTTCTTGTTGTCAGCGGTGCGGTGATCCGGAGGGAAGCCGGCGCGGCGGCCTGGCTACGCGCGGGGTTTGGCTGCAAAGGAACGCACGCGCTCGAACGCCATGTCCAGGGCGGTCCGCATGGGCGCGGCGTCCCTCATCACTTGCGCCATGAGGTAGCCGCCCTGCAACGCGGCCATAATCCCGGTGGCGAGGTTCTGCGGGTCGGCGTCTTCGCGCAGGACCTGTTTGGCTCTCATTCGTTCCAGGGCAGCGGCGAGCAGGGACTCCCAGTCGGCGAAGTGCTGCGCGAGGGCGACCCGGGAATCCTCGTCTTGGTCGGCCAGCTCGCTGGCCAGCGAGCCGAGCTGGCAACCGTACGCGCCGCGACGGGTCGTCACGCGCTGGACGACTGCGACGCGCCACCGGTCCAGCGCGCTCAACGAGTCGACGCGGTCGAGGTAGCCACGTTCGCGCTCGAGAACCCTGCCGGCACGGAATGCGACCACTTCACGGACGAGGTCTGTCTTGTCTGAGAAGTGCTGGTAGAACTGCGACTTCCCGGTTCCACTGGCCGCCATCACCTCGTCGAGCGTGGTCGCGGAGACGCCTTGGGCGAACATCAGCTCTGATGCCGATTCGACGATTCGTGCGCGAGTAGCAGCACCGCGGCTGGTCAGTCTCCGCGAGCCAGCAGGTCGGATCTTCTCCGTCACGGCGAAAGCCTATCCAGGCGAGCCTGCGGAAACCGGGAGTCGCGCCTGAACGAACCCGGCTGGGCCACCGGGGCTCGAACACTCCGGGTGTGGACGCTCTCGTCCAATGCAGCGATCGAGATCGCGTCGCCGTAGGCCGGAGAACCCCTTCCCCGACTGGCAGCTGGACAAACGCCAGCGATCGCCGCCACTTGTGGAATGTACCATAGAGTACAGTTCAGGGCAGCTCCGGATCGATGTCCCGTTACGCGGCCGACCCGAAGCGACCAACCAAGTGCCTGAACAGACAGGCTGTTTCGAAGCACCAGTGCTGGCATCAAGCGGTGGGGACGCAGCAATGACTCTGGATCTCGGATGTACCCGGCAGATCAATTAGCCGTCGATCGCGCCGGGGATCGCGCCGCTGTGCGCGCCATCACCGACCCGCCGACCTGGTAGGCGCTGGCGCGTCCAGCGCGAGAACTGCACCGAGGGAGCCGGCTTTCGCGGGAGGTCGGCCAAATTCTGAATAGGCACCACTTGAGGACGTGATGACCATGCGCGGTCGGCAACAAAGCCCGGGCCTCACCTGCGCGAACAGCCCGGGCGGCCCGGAGCATGAGCCGCTGACACTCCGTCGGCCGGACAGGTGGCCGACGCCCGCGGCGGCGCGCGTCTCCGTCCTCGCGGCAGAGGACCGGCATTGGGTCGAGGGACTCGCCGAGGGCGCGCTGAATCGCGAACGGACGTGCCGCGAACTGCACTCGATACTCCTTCGAGCGGCGAGGATTGAGGTCGCGCAGCGGTGCAAAGCGCACCACTTGGGCGGCGCTGATCTCGATGACATCGCGTGCCAAGCCGCATCCGACGCCCTGCTTCTCATCCTTCGCAAGGTGAGTGAGTTCCGCGGGGACAGCAAATTCACGACGTGGGCCACCAGGTTCGTCGGGTTCGAGGTCCGTGCCCAACTGCGCCAGTACCGCGCTCGCCATCGGAAGGTCGGCCTGGTCGCCGACGACGACAGGCTGCTCATTGAGCCCAACTCCGATCCGCACCTGTACGCCGAGGCGCGACAGCTTGCCGAAGCGGTTCGCGGGGTCGTGAACGACCGGCTCAGCGCGCATCAGCGAACGGTGTTTCTCGCGCTGCTGACGCGCGACGCCTCAGCAGTCGAACTGGGATCAGAGCTGGGGATGAACGCCAACGCGATCTATCAGATCGCCTTCCGTGCTCGCCGCTGTCTGCGCGGCGAACTGCAAGCCAGCGGATATCTGAGTGACCGCACCACGTAAGAGCACGGGGCGACAAAGCCGCTAGCAAGAGCCAGGTCGAAACCAGCGCGAGAGAGGAAGCAGTCATGTCAGGTCGTTTTGAGGGCCGCAAGCTGATCGTCATCGGTGGCAGCAGCGGTATGGGCAAGCAGACAGCGGCGCAGGTGGTCGGCGAGGGCGGCTCCGTCGTCATCGTCGGCCGCGACAAGGTGCGGGTCGACGAGACCGTCGACGAACTGAATTGCGCGGGCCCGGCGGTGGGGATCACCGCTGACCTTGCCGACCGGTCCCAGGTGGACAGCCTGCGCCAGGAACTAGCGACGCATCACTCGGACGCGACGCTGCTGGTGAACGCGGCGGGCTTCTTCATCCCCCGGCCCTTCCTCGAGTACGACGGCGAGTTCTACGACTCCTACGTCGACCTCACCCGCGCGATCTTCTTCCTCACCCAGACCGTTGCCAAAGGCATGATCGAGCACGGTCAGGGTGGCTCGATCGTGAACATCGGCAGCATGTGGGCACACCAGGCGATCGGCGCCACGCCCTCGTCCGGCTACTCCGTGGCGAAGGCAGGAGTGCACGCGCTGACGAAGAACCTCGCGATCGAACTTGCACCGCACAGGATTCGCGTCAATGCGGTCGCGCCGGCGGTGGTTAAGACCCCGCTGTACGAAGGGTTCATCCCGAAGGACCAGATCGACCAGACCCTCGCCGGCTTCGACAGCTTCCATCCGCTCGGCCGCGTCGGCACGGCGCGTGACATCGCGTCCGGAGTCACCTTCCTGCTCGCGGACGAGACCGAATGGGTCACCGGCGCGATCTGGGACATCGACGGCGGCGTCATGGCGGGCCGGAACTGACACCGTGAGGAGCGCTAGGCCTGATGACGTGGCGTAGCAGCGCGACGGCGCCGTATCGACGAGATCACGCCCGGGTTATTCGGTTTGCTGCGGCGCACGGTCTGGAGCACGAGCACAGTCGCCGGAAGCTCGCGGACCAGTGGGACTTCTTTCCCTTCCGGGTGGGCAGCTTCCGGCGCGCTCGAAACGTCGTGCGCGGTTCGCTGCGTGGACGATCTATCACGGCGTTCGAGTACTTCTTTGTCCTTCTTCGCGACTCGGTGGACACGAACGGGTTCCAGCGTGACGCCACGAACTGGTTCCTCGTGTGTGTCGTTGATCTTGACCATTCGGTGCCTCCGCTCGCGGCCGTGCGGACTTCGTGGCTGGAATGGCACGGTGACGAGTTGCCCGGCCCGGCCATTCCGGTTGAGCACGGGCCGTGGTCCAGGTTGTTCACCCTGGTCGGCGAGAACGAGGACTTCGGCCGGGCTGTCGTGAGCAACGAGAATGCCGCCCGATGCGCGGAGGCCGACGTCCGCGTCGAGTGGCGCTTCGAGCAGGACGAGCTCGTGTTGTGGGTATGGCGGGGGCGGGTGGATGAGCACCTGATTGCCGTCCTCGACGTGGCAAAGCCACTTGTCGAGGCAGCAGAGCGGTACGGCCGCGCCGAGGCGTAAGGACTGCGCTGCCCGGCACCGCAGAACAGCAGGGGTGCCGAGTCCGGACCGGCATCCCCCGCCTGGAAGGAGCAGTCATGTCGAGGAACTTCAGCAGCGGCAGCGAATCGCCTGCATCGCAATCGTCCGAACCAGCCGGCGGCAGCCACAAGGCGATCCTGGCCGGAGGCTGCTTCTGGGGGCTGCAGGAGTTGATCCGACGCCAGCCGGGCGTCGTGTCGACCCGCGTCGGCTACACCGGTGGTGACACGCCCAACGCCACCTATCGCAACCACGGAACGCACGCCGAGGCGATCGAGATCGACTTCGATCCGGCGTCGACCTCGTATCGGCAAATCCTCGAGTTCTTCTTCCAGGTGCACGACCCGACAACGAAGAACAGGCAGGGAAACGACGTGGGCATGTCCTACCGGTCGGCGATCTTCTACCTGGACGAGTCCCAGAAGCGCATCGCGGAGCAGACCATCGACGATGTGGACGCATCGGGGCTGTGGCCCGGCAAGGTCGTGACCGAGGTTCGGGCCGCTGGGCCGTTCTGGGAGGCCGAGCCCGAGCATCAGGACTACCTGCAGCGCTATCCCGGCGGGTACACCTGCCACTACGTGCGTCCTGAGTGGCATCTGCCGTCCAGGACAGCCACCGACGCTTATGACCCGAACCCCCTCAACCAAGCGCAGAACCGATAGCGCGTGCGACTCCCCGGAGGTGCCAGATGAAGGCGATCGTGGTGACGGACCAGGTCGCGGGAACGAGCGGAATGAAACTGGCGGAGCGGCCCGAGCCGCAGCCGGCGATCAACGACGTTCTCGTCCAGGTTCATGCGTCGGGCTTCGTCCCGACCGAGACCGAGTGGCCTTCGACCTGGACCGATCGCGCCAACCGGGACCGCACGCCGTCGGTGCCGGGACACGAGATGGCAGGCAGGGTCAGCTCGCTCGGCTACGGCACGACGGGGCTGTCGGTCGGGCAGCGCGTGTTCGGCATTACCGATTGGCACCGCGACGGAACGCTCGCGGAGTATGTCGCCGTCGAGGCGCGCAACCTCGCCCCGCTGCCCGGTGATGTCGACTTCGTCGTCGGTGCGAGCCTGCCGATCTCGGGCCTGACCGCGTGGCAGGGACTGTTCGACCACGGCCGTCTGCAGGCCGGCCGGAGCGTGCTCGCGCATGGCGCTGCCGGAGCGGTCGGGACGATGGTGACCCAGCTGGCGCGCGAGTTCGGCGCCTACGTGATCGGCACGGGGCGCGCGGCCGACCGGGACAAGGCCCTCGAGTTCGGGGCGCACGAGTTCGTCGACCTCGACAGCGACGCCCTGGAGGATGTCGGCGGCGTCGATCTGGTCTTCGATGTGATCGGTGGCGAGATCCAGCAGCGGTCCGCGGCCCTGGTTCGCGCCGGCGGGAGCCTGGTTTCGGTCGTCGGCCCTACTGAAACGCGGCCGGTGGACGGACGGACGATCGACTTCGTCGTCGAGTCCGATCCTCGGCAGTTGCGCGAGATCGTCGATCGGGTGCGGGACGGACGGCTGCGGACGAACATCGACCACGTCGCACCCCTGGACGACGCCGTCGCCGCACTCAATCCCACGGCACGCCGCAAGGGCAAGACGATCATCCAGATGCGCCCCTAGGGGTCCGGGCAGTGGGCGCGGCTGGACGCCCTTCAGGCGGCGCGGCCGAGGGCAAGCGTCCTGCCTGCCTCGCGCGCCGAGGCCAGCGCGTTCTCGCGCATCTGGACGCCGAGGTCCACGAACTCGTCCAGGGCCGGGTTGACTCCTGCCAGGGTGAATTCGCGCTCGACCACGGTCAGTTCCGCGCCCCACACGTCCTGCAGGATCCGCTGCAGGTAACTGGTCGAGTGGTCCCAGCCCTCGCGCGGCGTGCCGGCGCCGTACGCGCCCCCACGCACGGTGCAGAGCACGACCGGCTTGCCGGCAAGCAGGGGAGACGGCCCGGAAAGGGCGCGCGGGTCTGCCATCACGAGATCGATCCACGTCTTTGCGTGCTGTGACACGCCGAAGTTGTACAGCGGTACGGCGAGCAGCACGGCGTCAGCGGTGACCAGTTCGTCGGCCAGCGTTGCGGCCAGGGTGATCGCTGCATGCTGTTCCAGGCTGCGGTCCTGGGAAGGAACCCACTGGCTCGCCACGGCCTGCGCCCACGCGTCGGCCGGCAGGACATCCACGCCGACGTGCCGTCGCGCAACCGTGCCGGCCGGGTGGACGCGCAGCCATTCGTTCTCTACGGCGTCGGCCAGTTCGCGGCTCGCCGAACCGTCCGATCGGATGCTGGCGTCAAGGCGAAAAAGGGTCATCGGAAACCTCCAAAAGGAATGACTTCATGCTTGAACTAAACTAGGCGTACTTCACGCTTGAAGTCAACTGTCCGGTCGGACCTTCCTCTAGGCTTCGGCTATGGCCGGCCGATCCCGACGCGATGCTGCGGCCCCACAGTGGCTGTCGGACGCGGAGCAGCAGGCGTGGATCGCGGTTGCGCACCTGATCCTTCAGCTACCCGGTGCGCTGGATGCCCAACTGCAGCGCGACTCGGGCATCAGCCTGTTCGAGTACCTGACGCTGAGCCGACTGTCCATGGATCCGAGGCGGACGTTGCGGATGAGCGAACTGGCCGAGCTGACGGGGGGTTCCCTGTCGCGCTTGTCGAACGTGATCAAACGGCTCGAGCAGCGCAAGTTCGTGCGGCGCGAGCCGGATCCGGAGGATGGGCGCTACACGAACGCGATCCTGACCGCCTCAGGATGGAAGAAGGTGGTCGCAGCTGCGCCCGGTCACGTCGCGGCGGTGCGGCACCTGGTGATCGATCCGCTGGAGCCTGAGCAGATCACGGCCCTGAGCGAGATCGGGGACCACTTGCGCAGGCACATACGCGGCGCGTGCGACGCGGCTGCGGGCCGGCAGGACGACTATCCCAAGGGCTGCTGAGTCCGCGGCCGGGCTATTGCGCTCGGGCCGCCTGCGGTCGTCAGTCGGACTGCGGACCGCGTTGGGCTTGGACTTCGTCGGCCAACCGCCCGAGCGCCTGTCGGGCCAGGCGCTGCGCCGTGCTGTCGAAAAGCTGGCTGAGCCGGCCGCCGACGCGCAGCCCGCCGGCGAATGCGATACGGGTGCCCCCGGTCTCGGCGGACGCGGCGATCCCGCCGACCCAGAACCTGCTCTGCATCCAGCACCACCCGGGGCGCAGGGTGACCGCGAACAGGGCTCGCTGCCCGAGCCGTCCGCGCGCCTGCAGCCACAGCTGATCACCGCCGACATCGACGACGCGCACCGAACGAAAGTCGCGGATCATCCGCGGCAGGACGCGTTCGAGTTCGGATGCGACGGCCCATGCCTGCTCGACATCGGCAGGCACGACCGTCTCGGCCATCGCGACCCCGCGGACGGTGGACGCGAGTACCCGCAGTCGGCGCACCGGATCCAACTCGCCCTGCGGCCAGTGCTGCGTCATCGTTGCCATGCCTTCCGAAAGCTTGCGCGGGCGCGGTGCAATCGCGACTTGACCGTGCCAAGTTCGACGTTCAGCAAGCCGCTGATCGTCCGCTCGTCCAAACCCTCCAGGTCACGCAGCACGAGCACGGCGCGGTGCTGCGGCGACAACCGTTCGAGCACATCTCGAACATCCACGGTGAGCATCGGATCTCCCACAGCGGGTACCTCCGGCAGTTCGTCCGCAGCCCGCGCCCGGGAGCGGCGCGCGACCCGGATCGCCTCACGGACCGCAATGACGCGTACCCACCCGAGCAGTGCGTCGGGCTCGCGCAGGTTCCGCAGGTCGCGAAAGACCGCGATCAGTGCCTCCTGCGCGGCGTCCGAGGCATTCTGCAACGCGATCGGCCCGCACAGCCGCCCCACGTACGGCGCCAGGCGATCGAGCAGCGCGTCCATCGCCCGCGTGTCGCCGCGCTGGGCGGCGCGGGTGAGCGATACCAACTCCTCGTCGGTCATGTTCCGACGATCATGCCAGCGACAGCGCGCTGACCTCGTGCACTGCGGTGGCGACGTCTTCGGGCCGCTCCTCCGGCAACCAATGTCCAGCGCCGTCCAAGATCCGCACCCGCAGGTCGTCCGCTCGACCCTCGAAGCCGCCGAGCGATCCGGCGGTCCGGGTCAGGTCGCGGGTGCCGTGCAGCATGAGCGTCGGCACCGTGAGTCGCTTCCCGCGCTGTGCACCGAACAGCGACGGCAGCACCTCGTGATACGCGACCTCGTGCATCACCCGTTCGGCTGCGCGCGCGTACTCCGGCCGGCGCACCGCGGACTCGTACTGTGCCACCTCCTCGGCCGTCAGCACTCCCCGGGCGTGGCCGAGTCGGAAGATGATCCTGGTGAGTGCCGGTGCCCGGCGCAGGAGCAGTCGGCCGACGCCGGACGTCTCCACCGCCGGCGTCCACCCGTACCGCCAGGCGTGCGGCGCGACCGACCGGAACCGCCAGAACGGGTGCAGTGCGTTCAGCGTGACCAGGCCGCCGACCCGCTCCGGTGCCTGGAGCGCCACCTGGAACCCGACACGTCCGCCGACGTCGTGGCCCACCACGATCGTCCGGTCGACATCGAGCGCGTCCAGGAGCGATAGGACGTCCTGCGCGAGGTCTGCGGTGCGGTATCCATGCTTCGGCGCGTCGGACCAGCCGAAACCGCGCAGGTCCATGCAGATCACCCGGTGTCGCGGCGCGAGCGTGGGCAGCACCCGGCGCCACGCCCACCAGTGCTGCAACCACCCGTGCAGCAGCAGCACCGGCGGACCCTCACCGGTCTCAGCGACATGCAGCCGAACCCGGTCGGTCTGGACGAACCGGTGCCGCACGGCGGGCTCGGCGGGCAGTGGGCAGCATTCGGTCACGGCGACTCCTTCGCTCAGCGGGTTCACAACAGAAGGGGACGCCGGGAGGCGAATGGTTCCCACGAACTTTCCGCGCCGGCCGCAAGCCCGGTGGAGCGCGAGGCTCAGTCCTTCGGCTTCCTCGGGCGGACGTCGACAACCAGGCTGACCGCAAAGAGGACCATCACGAGCACGCCACCGAGGACGGCCAGCCCGTGGTCGCCGAACACGCCGGCCTTCATCACGCCCGCGACCACGGCGAGGGCTGTGACCACGGCGACGGCGATCTTCCAGTCGTCGCCGATGACGAAGTCGTACCAGAACTGCCCGAAGGACTTGAGCAGCTTCACGGCGCCAACTCCGAGACGGGTACCTGCGGCTCGGCCGGTGGCTGCCGCGGTGCGCGCAGCGCGGCGATGAAGACGCGGCTCAGCGCGAACCAGACGGCTATCAGCACGAGGAGCGCAGCGTCCTTGCCCGGCCACTGCAGGCTGTCCCGGCCGGCCCGGAAGATGCCGACGCCCTCGACGGACCAGAACGTGCCGAACGAGGCGAGCATCAGTCCGACGCCGTACTTGAGCAGGTTCTCCGGAATCATCGACAGCGGGCGGCGCAGGGCGGACGCGATCACGAGCACGGCGATCACCGCGGCGGTAGCACCCACGGCCGCAACGGGCACGTTGTGGTCGTTCAAGCCGAAGGTGATCACGATGAAGACCACCTCCATGCCTTCGAGAAACACACCCTTGAACGAGACCATGAACGAGAACATGTCCAGGCCGGACGCGGGCCGCCCGGCCGCCTCGGCGGCGGCGACTTCGTCGCGGTAGATCTGGTCCTCGTCGTGGACGGCCTTGCGTCCGGACGAACGCAGGATCGCCTTGCGGAGCCACTGCAAACCGAAGATCAGCAGCAGCCCACCGATCGCGAGCTGCAGCGCCGATTCGGGCAGCCAGGTCGTCAGCGCGTATCCGGCGACGGACGTAACCGCCGCGAGGGCGACGACCGCCGCGCCGGTTCCCGCGAACGCGGACCTCCAGCTACGGGTGAAGCCCATCGCCATGACGATCGTCGTGGCCTCGACCATCTCGACGAAGCACGCGGCGAACGACGCGATCAGCAAGCCCCAGGTTGCGGCCGCCACGGCGCGCTCCCTTCGATGGCTGCCTCGTGGTTACCTTCAAGATAGGCGGGCGGGGAACAGGCCCCGCGAGCGAGGTGAGGTTGACGGCCATGGACGCGATCAC
>DASTXN010000092.1:0-59815 GCA_035765515.1 Jatrophihabitantaceae bacterium
TCGCGGGTTCGAGCCCCGTCACTCACCCCAACAATCCAGCGGACTTACTCCGCGCCCGGCACAGCTGTGCCGCCGGTACCCCGCGTGACGACCCAGCTCAAAACGGCCGCCGCAACCTCTTGCCTATATCAGTATCCTGATATAAGGTTCCTTGTACCGGATGGCAAGAGGCCTTGTCACCCAGGACAGACAGGGAGTCTTCGATGATCAGCACCATTCCGGCCGGCAGCATCCGGCCCACCCGCACCGCTACCGCCCGGGTCTCCGGTGACTTCGGCGCCGTCGAGCTCAGCGTCACGGAGCGCGACCGGACCCGCCCGTTCCTGTTGCTGCACGGCGGCGGTGGGCCGGGAACGGTCGCCGGATTTGCTGACCTGCTCGCGGAGCGCACGCACTCGCGGGTGTTGGTGCCGACCCACCCAGGCTTCGCCGGCACGTCGCGGCCGGAGGCGCTGGCCTCCACGCGTGAGCTCGCCGCGGTGTACGTGGCACTGCTCGACGAACTCGATTTGGGCGATGTCACCGTGATCGGCAACTCGTTCGGCGGCTGGCTGGCGGCGGAGATCGCCCTGATCGGCAGCCCGCGGGTCAGCGGTGCGGTCATCGTCGACGGTATCGGTGTCGACGTCGCCGGCCACCCGATCACCGACGTCCGCGGCCTGGCGCCCGCGGAGCTCCAGCAACTGTCCTTCCATGACCCAAGCCGGGCGCCGGCTGCGCCGAGGTCCGGTGAAGCCGGCCCGGGTCCGGACGTCCGGGCGCTGCTCGCCTACACCGGCGCCAGCATGTCCGACCCGACCCTGCTAGAGCGTCTTGGCGGGCTCGAGGTGCCCGTTCACGTCGTCTGGGGCGAGAGCGACGGCATCGTGGACCCCGCCTACGGCCGGGCCTACGCCGACGCGATCCCCGCCTCGACTTTCACCCTGCTTCCCGGCACCGGACACCTGCCCCAGCTCGAGACGCCCGAGGAACTGCTCGGCGCGATCTGCGACCTGGGCCTGAACTAACCCGCGCCGGACGAACCCAACAAGGAGATCTGCCATGAGCACACCACTACGCGTCACCCGGATCGGACACGCCTGCCAACTGATCGAGATCGCCGGACTGCGCGTCCTCACCGACCCGTGGTTCACCCAGACCCCGACCTACTACCAGGGGGAACCGGTCGCCGCGAGCGTCGCCTCGCTCGGCCACCTGGACGCGATAGTGATCAGCCACGAGCACTACGACCACTGCGACCTCGACGCGCTCGTCGCCGGCGGTCTCGACTTGGACACGCCGATCGTCGGTCCCGGCACCGTGACCACGATCGCCCGGCAGAAGGGGTTCGGCGATCTTCGAACCATCGAGGCGTGGCAAGCCACCACGATCGGCGAGCTGACCGTCACCGCGACGCCAGGACAACACGGCGTCCACGAAGTCACCTTCGTCATCCAGGCCGGCGGCCGCACCGTGTTCTTCGGCGGCGACTCGCTGCGCGTACCCGAACTCGACGAGATCCCCGAACGGTTCGGGGCGATCGACCTGGCGATCCTGCCGACGAACGGCCTGTGCGTCCGGCCGCTGAACCTCACCCAGGTGGTGATGGACGCCGAACAGGCCGCCGAACTCACAGCGGTACTTCGGCCCCGCCTGGCCGTGCCGCAGCACTACGCCTTCCACAGCGGCTGGCTCGGCGACCGGATGATCACCAAGGCCGACAGGGATCCACGGCACTTCACTGCCGCGGTCGCGCGGCTCGCACCCGACGTCGCCACCCGGATCGCACTGCCCGGCATCCCGGTGGGTGTGTGATGACCCGGCCGGCGCGCGAGCGCGAGTTCATGCCGGTGATCAGCGACGACCTACCGCCGGGAGAGCGGCCGATGGTAGCCGTCGTCCGCGCAACGCCTGGGCATGCGGAGCAGCTGGCGGCAGCGATCGCCAAGCTCACCGCCGCGGTACGACAGGAACCGGGCTGCCGCGAGTTCCGGGCATTCCGCGCGGCCGCCGAGCCCGGCGTCTTCTACCTGTACGAGATCTACGACGACACCGAGGCGTTCCGGACGCACCTGAGCACCGACCACGTGGCGCACTTCTTCACCGAACTAGCCGCACACAGCCTTACCGACGCCGCAGGGCTCACCCAATTGATCGAACTGCCGAGCCTGTGAGACAAGCCGACGCAGTGTCGAAGTAACTTTAGCTAAGCTAGGTGATATGGTTGGACCATGGCGATCGGCTTGCAGGAAGTGGGACTCGCAGTCAAGCGGCTGCAATGGCGACACCACAGCGAGGCCAACAAGCGACTGGCCGCGCTCGGGGTCTCGTTGCCGCAGTGGGACGTGCTACGGCACCTGCACCAGCAGCCGGATGCTTCCCTGCACGCTCTCGCACAGTTGACGTTCCAGACGGATCAGTCGATGGGCACACTCGCCGGCCGGATGGTCGAGCGGGGACTGCTGACCCGCATCGACGGTCCGGGCAGGGCCGTCCGGCACGCGCTCACCGCTGACGGCGAGCGCATCCGAGCGGCCGGAGCGCAGATCGTCGACGAGGTACTCGCCGAGTCGATCGGCACGCTCAGCCAGCGCGACCGAGCCACCCTGCACCAGCTACTGGTCAAGGCGGCCCAGGCGTAACCGTCGACGCTTGTTGAGGTCGCGGTTCAAGCGAATCGTGGCCTGCGCAACTGTTGCACTATGCTCTGGTCGTGGACGGCCGGCCCGGGGAACCCCAGACTGACGAAGCGTCGACGGTGCTTGCGGGTCAGGCGGAGATCGTGGACGCGGTGCTGGCGGCGAACCGGGTGTTCGTCGCCGTCGCCTCCAACGCGCTCGCGAGCAGCACCGCCGACGTGACCCTGCCCCAGTTCCGGGCGCTCGTGCTGCTCGATGCGAACGGCACGATGTCCGTCGCGCAGCTGGCCGAGGCGATGGGCGTCGTCCCGTCGACGGCAACGCGGATGTGTGACCGACTGGTGGCGAAGAAGTTGATCCGGCGAGAGGTCGACCGGAGCAACCGGCGGCAGATGCTGCTGTCGCTCCACGCGAAGGGCGAGGAGCTACTCGCAGAGAGCACCCGGCGCCGCAAGCAGGAGATTTCGCGGTTGTTGCGCGCGATCCCGGCCGCCGAACAGCACCGGCTGGCCGAATCGTTGCGCGTCCTCGTCGCCGCGGCAGAGCAATGACCCTGGTTGCCCGCGGCACGCTGCGCACCTTCGGCGTGCGGGTCGGCGGCTGGGTGCGCCGCCAGTCCTACCTGCCCAAGTGGCTCGTCCTCGGTGCCGCGATCGGAGTGATCGCCGGCGTGGGCGCCGTGGTCTTCTACTGGGCCCTGCGCGAGGCAGGCCACCTGCTGCTGGACGACCTCGGCGGCTACCGTCCGCCGACTCCGACCGGTGAGGGCGGTGCCGCAGGAACGGGCGGGTTCACCCGCTGGTGGGCGATCCCGCTCGTCGTGGGCGGCGGTGGCCTGCTGTCCGGCCTGCTGGTGTTCCGGCTGGCGCCGGAGGCCGAGGGGCACGGCACCGACGCGGCCATCGACGCCGTCCACACCAATCCGCGCAAGATCCGCTCCCGCGCGGTGCTGGTGAAGCTGGTGTCCTCGGCGATCACCATCGGCTCGGGCGGGTCCGGCGGACGGGAGGGACCCACCGCCCAGATCTCAGCGGGGTTCGGCTCGTTGCTCGCGCGCACGCTCGACCTGTCGCCGGAGGACGGCCGGGTCGCGGTATCGGTCGGCATCGGCTCGGGCATCGGCGCGATCTTCGGGGCCCCACTGGGCGGTGCCGTGCTGGCCGCCGACATCGTCTACCAGGACGATTTCGAGTCTGAGGCGCTCATCCCCGGCTTGGTCGCGTCGATCATCGCCTACACCGTCTTCGGCCTCACCGAGGGATTCCAGCCGCTGTTCGGCTACGCCGCACCTGGCTACCAGTTCCACGAGCCGGTACAGCTGCTGTGGTTCGCCATCATCGGCGTGCTCGCCGGCCTGGTCGGGCTCGCCTACAGCAGCATCTTCTACGGGACGGTCCGGATGTCCGCCCGGCTGCCCGGACACCGCGCGCTCAAGCCGGCCGTGGGCGGGTTGCTGGTCGGCCTGCTGGGGCTTGCCGTGCCGGAGGCGCTCGGTACCGGCTACGGCTGGGTGCAGCACGCGCTGGAGCGACCACAGCTGCTGCACCTGTCCATCTGGATCGTGCTGCTGCTGCCGCTGGCGAAGATCGTCGCGACGTCGTTGTCGATCGGGACGGGAGGTTCCGGCGGCATCTTCGGCCCGGGCATGGTCATCGGCGCGTTCGTCGGCGCCGCCGTGTGGCGCGTCCTGGAACCGTTCGCGCCTGGTATCCCGCACAGCCCGGCGCCGTTCGTGATCGTCGGCATGATGGCCTGCTTCGGCAGCATCGCCCGCGCGCCGCTGGCGATGATGTTGATGGTCGCCGAGATGACCGGCAGCCTCACGATCCTCGCGCCGGCAATGGTCGCCGTCGGCCTGGCCTACCTGATCGTGCGCCGCGCCGGCCGGACGATCTACGTCAGCCAACTGCGCAACCGTGAGGAGGCGCAGTCCGCGCGGCTGCGGCTCGGGTTGCCGCTGCTCGCGCGCGTCCCGGTCGGCGACGCGATGGTCGCGCCGCGACTGGTGCTCGACGCGGAGACCTCGTTGACGGCAGCGGCCGCCGCGCTCGAACAGGCCGGCGTCCCCGGCGCACCTGTGACCGACCGCGACGGGCGCTTCGTCGGCGTCGCCGTCGCGTCCCCCGTCATGTCACGCCTGGACGGCGGCGGCGACCAGCCCGTCGCCGCCATCGCCGATCCGACGGCCGCCACGCTGACCAGCACCGCAACGCTCGACCAGGTCGTCGACGCGCTGCCGCAGGGCCAGCCGTGGCTGACCGTCCTGGACGACGAGCGACGCGTCCGCGGCATCGTCGCCTTCAGCGATGTCGTGCGCGGCTACCGGCGAGCCGCGCGCGCCGACGCATCACGGCTGGCCCGCGTCGCCTCGAACGCGAGCATCTACGAACACCGCATCACGCCGGACGCCCCGGCAGTCGGCCGATCGATCGCGGACGCCGGGCTGCCGGACGGGACCATCGTGGTGTCGGTGCTGCGCGACGACACCGTGCACTACGACATCGGTCACCTCACCGTTCAGCCGAACGACGTGCTGACGGTGCTGGCACGCCCCCAGACCAACCAGGCGATCACCGAACTGCTCGGCCCGGCGCCGACTGCGGGCGCCTGACGCCGAACCGGACGCCGTGCGTTTCGGTCCGACGGCGCTGGGTAGACCGTGCGGGGCCGCCGGCTGCGGAGTCGGCGCCAGGAAGGAAACCCATGCGCAGCACGCACGGCCCGGACCACGATCCGACCGCGGACGCTACCGCCGCCGACCTGACGCGGATCATGCTGCGACCGGTCGCGTCCCCGATCCCGGTCGGGTTCCTGGCGCTCGCGGTCGGCAGCTTCACCCTTGCCGGCCTGCAGCTGCGCTGGATCGCGTCCGGGCAGGGCCACGTCGTCGGCGTGTGCCTGTTCGCCCTGGTCGCTCCGTTGCAACTGGTCAGCTTCGTCATCGCCTTCATGGGCCGCGACAGCGCGATCGCCTCCGGCATGGGCCTGCTCTTCGGGACGTGGCTGACGACCGGCCTAGTCCTGGTGTTGTCCAGCCCGGGATCGGTCAGCGGCGCGCTCGGCCTGCTGCTCATCGCGTCGGCCACAGCACTGTTGGTACCGGTGGTCGTCGGAATCGCGGGCAAGCCGCTGGTGAGCCTGGTACTGCTTCTCGCCGCGGTGCGCTTCGGGTTGTCCGGCGCCTACGAGCTCGGCGCGGGTACGGGCTGGCGCGACGTCTCTGCCGTGATCGGACTCGTCCTGGCAGCCCTGGCCTGGTACGCCGCGTGCGCCTTCGAGCTCGAAGCGGTGCACCACAGACCGGTCCTCCCCACGTTCCGGACCGGCAGCCGCTCCAGCCTCGTGCCGGGGGCGAGCGCAGTCCCCTCCCCCCGCGTGCTGCGCGAGGCCGGCGTCCGCGAGCAACTCTGAGCCGCATTTCGCCCGGCTGCCGCGACGTGAAACCGGTTACTGCCGCGTTAGGTCGCCGATAGGAACAAGCGGTATCGGGGAAACCTGGACCGGTGAGAAGCTCCGAGCACAGGGACGGCAGCGTCGCGACGGACGCGCCGCTGTCCGAGCATGGGCAGTTCGCGACCGTCCGGCTCGCCGATCTTGCCGCGGAGTTCGCTGCCGCGCCCCCCACGGACCTCACCCTGCAACACGCGCTCGAGTACGCGGTCGACGTCGTCCCGGGCTGCGAGCAGGCCGGTGTCTCGCTGCAGCTCAAGGGCGCCAAACTCACCACCCCGGCCAGCGTCGGGCCGCTCGCGGCCGCGTGCGACGAGCTGCAGCAGACCCTCGGCGAGGGCCCGTGCATCACCTCGCTGCAGACGCAATCCCTGATCCGCGTCGACGACATGACCACCGAGACCAGCTGGCCGCGCTTCGCGACGGCGGCGGCCAAGCTCGGGTTACGCAGCCTGCTCGCCTGCCAGCTGGCCACTGCCCGCGACCGCCTCGGTGCATTGAACCTCTATTCGACGCAGCCGAACGCGTTCGACGAGAACTCGGAGATCCTGGCGCGGGCCTATGCCACGCACGTGGGTGTCGCCCTCGCGTCCGCCGAGCGCGAGGCCAACCTGCGCCAGGCGCTGGCCAGCCGCGAGGCCATCGGTCAGGCCATCGGCATCCTCATCGAGCGGCACAAGCTGACGGCCAGCCAGGCGTTCGACCTGATGGTGCACATCTCCCAGCGGACCCACGTCCGCCTGCGCGACATCGCCGAGGAGCTCGTCCGGACCGGCATCCTGCCCGGCTAGTGAGCCGCCTGCTCGTCGCTAGTGAGGTGCCCGCTCGTCAGCGCAGGTCTCGACGACGAGGAGCACCTCGTCCAGGCCGAGCTTGCGCAGTTCGCGCATGATCTCCGGACCCGCGCCGGTGATGATCGACGTCCCGCGCCGGGCCAGCATGCGGTAGTGCGTGCGCTCGAGCAGCGCGATCAGCGGCGTGCTCAGCCGGCGGACGCCCGCCACGCTGATGCGCAGGAACCGGCGTCCGGCGGCGTAGTGCTCGTCCAGCAGGCGCTCGAGTGCGGCGACACCGCCCGAGTCGAGATCGCGCGCCACTCGAACGGTGGCACGGGTCCGGTCGGCGAAGGCGGTGCGCACACCGTGGTTCGTCTCGGGATCAGCGGTGGTTTCGGACGGAAGCGAGGCCAGCGTCATGGTGCGATCTCCTGCGATCACGACGTCGGACCCCGCGCGCTGCCTGTGGTCCAGGTCGGCGCCGGAGTCTGTCGTACGGAATTCGTACCCGCGCTGAGAGTTCGCTAAACCTCAGCGCTGCAGCCCGCGGTCGAGCAGCAGGTCCAGAAAGGGAAGCAGCCGACGTTCGGATTCGGTCAGACCCGGCAGCCGGGCCGGCCGGCGGGACGCGAGGTCCGCGGCGAACGTCCCGGCAAGATACGAATCGATCAGCTGCGGGTGGACGTAGTGGGCACGGGCCACGGCCCGCGTATTGCCGAGGGCGTCCGCGGCCGCGTCGACCGCCGCCAGCACGTCCCGCTGGCGATCGGAGGTGTCTGCCGGGCGAGCCCGCAATGTCTCGAACGCGACCAGGGTCCCCCGCCAGGTACGGAAGTCCTTCGCGGTCACGCTCGAGTCGGTCAGCGCGGCGAGCCGGGCGTTGACGTCCTCGGAAGTGAGGGCCGACCCGCCCAGCGCGAACACCCGCCGTCCGCGTTGCGCCAGCAGCGCCGACACGACGCGGGCGACCGCGGGATCGACCAGCTCGGTGGACATGCGCTGGCCCGACTTGGCCGGGAAGTCGAAGCTGATCGTGTTGCCGTGCACCTGCACGTGCCGCCGCGTGAGCGTGCTCAGCCCGAAGCTGTCGTTCTCCTCTGCGTAGACCTCGTTGCCGATCCGCAGGCCGCAGCGATCGATGATCCGCAGCATCGCCGCGAGTACCCGGTCGGCGTCCAGCGTCCGCCGCCGCAGCTGGGCGGCGACGTCGGCACGCACGGCCGGCAGGTGCCGACCGACGTCGCTGAGCCGGTAGAAGTTCAGCAGGTCACGCAGCGTGCGCCACCGCTCGTGGTACAGGTACTGGGTGCGCCCTCGGTCGTCCTGGCCGACGGCGAGCAGGTGCCCGTCACGGTCCGAGCAGATCCACACGTCCCGCCACGCGGGCGGGATCGCGAGCTGCTCGATCCAGCGCCGCAGCTCGGCGTCGACCGCCTTGTTGTCGGCGGAACGGTAACTGAAGCCGCGGCCGCAGCGTCGCCTCGAGATCCCCGGCTCGGACGCGGACACGTACCGCAGCCCGGCGACGTCCGCGCACCGCTGCGCGTCCTCGTACAGTGCCACCACCTGCGCGGCCGTGAGCGGCCGCCGCCGTCTGCTCACTCGGTGGCCGAGGGGACCTCGTTCGGGTCGTAGTCCTCCAGACCCGCCGCGATCCGCTCCTGCTCGGTGCGACGGGCCAACTCGTCGTCATTGGGCTTCGCCGGCGCCTTGCCGTGCTCCTGCCGGTCGCGCGGTGCCGACTCGGTCGGCTCGATCACGTCGTCCAAGGTCGGCTCGTCCGGTTCGGTCATCGTGCTGTCTCCTCACACCTGTCGCTGCTCATATGGACCTCAGTGCCGGGACGAACTCCCGCTCGGCCCAGTCGAGGAACTCGGGCTGGTTCATCCCGCCGATCTGCACGACGGCCACGTCGGTGAAGCCGGCATCGACGAACTCCCGTACCGCTTTGACATGCGCCTCGAGGTCCGGGCCGCAGGGGATCGACTCGGCTATGTCCTCCGGTGTCACGAACTGGGTCGCCCCGGCGAACGCGGCCGTGCTGGGCAGTTCGGCGTTGACCTTCCAGCCGCTGCCGAACCAGCGGAACTGGTCGTGCGCGCGCTCGATGGCCTTATCGCGCGAGGGGTCCCAGCTGATCGGCACCTGGCCGACGCGCCGCTTGCCCGACCCGCCGGCGGCGTCGAAGTGTTGACCGAGCTCGGCGTCCGGCTCGACGGCGATCAGGAAGTCGGCGAGCTCGCCGGCCAGCGCGGCCGACTGCGCGCCGGATGTCGCCAGCCCGATCTGCGGCGGCTTCTCGCCGATGTCCCAGAGCTTGGCCGAGTCGACGCGGAAGTGCTCGCCGCTGAAGTTGACGTAGCCGCCGTCGAACAGCGCGCGGATGATGCGCAGCGCCTCCTCGAGCATCTCGTGCCGGACGTTCACCGGCGGCCAGCCGCGGCCGACGACGTGCTCGTTCAGGTTCTCGCCGGCGCCGAGGCCGAGCGAGAACCGTCCCTCGCTGAGCAGGCCGAGCGTCGCGGCCTGCTGCGCCACGACGGCCGGGTGGTACCGCATCGTCGGGCACGTCACGTACGTCATCAGCCCGACCCGCTCGGTCGCCTGCGCCACCGCGCCGAGCGTCACCCACGCGTTGGGTGCGTGACCCTGGCTGTCCAGCCACGGGAAGTAATGGTCGCTCATCACTTCGAAGTCGAACCCGGCCCGTTCGGCGTGGACGGCGTCGCGCACCAGCTCACGCGGGCCGGCCTGCTCGCACATCAGGGTGTAGCCGAATCGCGTCATGACCCGGTCCTACCCAGCGCATGGCGACCGGTACCGGAAGCGCGATCCTCCCCCGCCGGCTACGCCCTATTTGGCGGGGGGACCCCCACTCACGATGTCGATCACCGCGATCACCAGCGCGGCCGCGACGAACGCGAGCGCGACCAGGATGCTGTGCTCGTACGCGTCCGCGTAATTGCCCGCGCTGGCCTCGTCCGCGAAGAAGACCGCGCCCACGGCGGCGATGCCGACAGCCGCCCCGATGCGCTGGCCGGTCTGCAGCAGGCCGCCCGCCGTGCCCGCCCGCGGCACTGGGACCTCCGAGAGCGTGAGCGTCTGGTTCGGTGTGATCACCAAGCCGCTGCCGACGCCGGCGATCAACAGCGGCGCCAGCGTGGCCCAGCCCGTGCCGTGCCGGGGTACCTCGTGCACGGCGAGCAGCGAGAACGCGAAGCCCGCCGCGACGATGCACAGCCCGAGCGCGACCAGTGGCCGGCCGTACCGGTGGACGACGCGACCGCCCAGTGCGGCGGCAACACCCGAGCCGAGCGCGAACGGCGTGATCGCCAGACCGGCAGCCAGCGCCGAATACCTGATGCCGGTCTGCAGGTACAGCGTGAACACGAAGAACAGCGGCGTGAACCCGGCGAAGTACAACGTGATCATGAACGTGCCGAAGGAGTAGGAGCGCAGCTTGAACAACTCGAGGTCGACCACCGGCTCACGGCCGCGTGCGGAGTAACGCCGGTCCCAGAAGACGAACGCGGTGACGAACAGCAGCGCCGCGGGCACGAGCAGCCACTTCAGCGCGCCCTTCCAGGTCTGTTCCTGCACGAACGGCAACAGCAACAGGACGGCACCCGTTCCGAGCAGGATCACGCCAACCGGGTCGTAATCGTGCTTGTGCCCGCGCGTCGATTCGTCCGGGGCCGGCAGCAGCCGCCACGCGATCGGCATCGCAATCAGCCCGATCGGCACGTTGACGAAGAACACCGCCCGCCAGCCCTCGGTCTCGCCGAACGCTGCGATCAGCAGGCCGCCGAGCAGCGGACCGATCGCGGTCGAGATGCCGACCACCGCGCCGAAGATCCCGAACGCCTTGCCCCGCTCGCGTCCGGAGAACAGTTCCTGGATGAGCGCCGTGATCTGCGGGGTGAGCGTGCCGCCGGCCAGCCCCTGCGCGAGCCGGGCGATCACCAGCCACGTGCTGCCCTGAGCCGCGCCGCAGCCGGCGCTGGCCAGCGTGAACAGCGCCAGCGCACCGACGAACACGCTGCGCCGGCCACGGACATCGCCGAACCTGCCGGCGGGAACCAACAGCAGCCCGAACGTCAATGCATAGCCGGACACCACCCACTGCAGGTCGCTCGGCGGCGCGTGCAGCCCGGTGCGGATCGCCGGGAGCGCGACGTTCACGATGGAGACGTCGAGCAGCACCATGAACCCGCCCACCAGGCAGATGGCGAGCGCGCGCCAGCGGTGCGGGTCGGCCGCAGGTGACGTCTCCGGCGGCCGCTCTTCGGTGCGGGTCATCGCTGCAGAACGCGATCGGGACGGATCGGCAGCTCGCGCTGGCGCACGCCCGTGGCATGCCACACCGCGTTCGCGATCGCCGCAGCTGCGCCGACGATGCCGATCTCACCGATCCCCTTCACGCCCAGCAGGTTCACCCGGTCGTCCTGCTCGTCCAGCCAGCTCACGTCGATGTCCGGGACGTCAGCGTTGACCGGAACGTGGTACTGCGCGAGATCGTGGTTGAGGTAGTCGCCGAACTCGCGGTCCATGACGCCCTCCTCGAGCAGCGCCATGCCGATCCCCATCGTCATGCCCCCGATGTACTGCGAGCGGGCGGTGGTCGGGTTCACGATGCGACCGTTGGCGAAGACGCCCACCATGCGCGACACGCGCACCTCGCCCGTCGTGGGGTCGACGCGCACCTCGGCGAACTGCGCCCCGAAACCGTGCCGGGCGAGCTTCGGCTGCGCGTCGATGTCGTCCTTGGTGTCGACGCGGACCGTCAGCCCCTCGCTCCCGACACCTCCCCCGGCGGCTACGCCCTCATTGCCGGGGCGGCCCCCATTGTTGAGGAGTGGACGGATCTCACGGCAGGCCTTCGCGACCGCCCAACCCCACGAGGCGGTGCCCATCGAGCCGCCCGCCACCGGTGCGTGGCCGAAGTCGCTGTCGGCGATCTCCAGCCGGACGCGATCCACGGGGAACTGCAGCTCCTCGGCGGCGATCTGGGTGAGCGCAGTCCGCGAGCCGGTGCCGATGTCCGCCGCCGCGATGCGCACCAGCGCAGTGCCGTCCGCCTCGATCCGCACGGTCGCCGTCGACGGCGAACTGCGCGCGGGATACGTCGAGGCGGCAACGCCCAGCCCGACGAGCCAGCGGCCGTCCCGGCGGGATGCAGGACGCGGGTCGCGTTCGGCCCAGCCGATGCGACGCGCGCCCTCGCGCAGACAGGCGACGAGGTTGCGGCTGCTGAACGGCAGTCCGGAGTCCGGCTCGGTGTCGGTGTCGTTGCGGATGCGCAGCTCGACCGGGTCGATCCCGGCCGCTTCGGCCAGTTCGTCCATCGCAGACTCGATCCCGAACGATCCCGGTGTCTCCCCCGGTGCCCGCATCCACCGCGGAGTCGGCACGTCAAGCCGCAACAACCGGTGTCGGGTGCGCAGGTTCGGTGTGGCGTGGAGCGAGCGGGAGATCGTCGCGGTCTGCTCGGCGAACTCGACCAGGTGCGACGTCTGCGAATACGCCAGGTGGTCCAGCGCGACCAGGCGACCCTCCCGGTCGGCGCCGAGACGCAGGCGCTGCACGGTCGGCGTCCGGTAGCCGACCAGCGCGAACATCTGCTGGCGGGTGAGTGCGACGCACACCGGCCGGCCGACGGCACGCGCCGCGAGGGCCGCCAGGACGGCGTGCGGACGGGTCGTGCCCTTGGATCCGAAGCCACCGCCGACGTGCTCGGAGACGACGCGCACGGCGTCCGGCCCGAGAGCGAACAGATTGGTCAGCTGCTCGCGCACCGTCGAGACGCCCTGGCTGGAGTCGTAGACCGTCAGCCGGCCGCCGTCCCAGTGCGCGGTCGCGGTGTGCGGCTCCATCGGGCTGTTGTGCTCGCCCGGCGTCCGGTACGTCTGGTCGACGGTGAACGCGGCGGCGGCGAACGCGGCGTCGACGTCGCCCGCGGAGGTCTCGCTGGGGAAGTTCGGGTTCACCTTCTCGGGCGTGTACACGTCCGGGTGATCGGTACGCAGCACGACATCGTGCTCGGTCTCCTCATAACCGAAGTGCACCAGTTCGCCTGCGGCTCGTGCCTGTTCGATCGTCTCGGCCACGACCAGGCCGACGACCTCGCCGCGGTAGTGCACCTGGCTGTCCTGCAACAGGTTCAGCTCGCCGTCGCCGACATCCTGCAACCGGCCGGCGTTCTGGTGCGTGATCACCGCCAGCACGCCGGGACTGGCGAGCGCCTGTTCGGTGTCGATGGACGTGATGTGGCCGCGGGCGATGGTCGACTGCAGTACGTACCCGTATGCCTTGTCCGGTAAGGGGATCTCGCCCGCATAGCGTGCCGTGCCGGTGACCTTGGCGATGGCGTCGACCCGGTATTCTATGGCGCTGCCGCGGTGCTCGATGGCGCTCATGCGGCGTTCTCCCGCAGCTCGAGCAGCGTCCGCACGATTAGTTCGGTGAGAAGCGGCACCTTGTACCCGTTGTCGCGCAGCGGTTGCGCCCGGTCGAGCTCGGCCGCTGCCGCCGCGCGCGCCGACGACTCGTCCAGCGGCTGGCCGCGCAGCGCGTCCTCGGCGCGGGTGGCGCGCCAGGGCATCGCGGCGACGGCACCCAGTGCGATCCGCACGTCGCGCACGGTCTCGCCGTCCATCGCCAGGACGGCCGCCACGGATCCGATCGCGAACGCGTACGACGCGCGCTCGCGCACCTTGCGGTACCGCGACCGGCCGAGCGGTGGTGGCAACACAACGGCCGTGATCAACGTGCCGGGCCGTAGCGTCGTGTCGCGGTGCGGCTCGTTGCCGGGGAGGCGGTAGAACTCGCCGAGCGGCAGTTGCCGCGGACCGCTGGAGTCCTGAACGTGCACGATCGCGTCCAGTGCCATGAGCGCGACGGCCATGTCGGACGGATGCGTCGCGACGCAGTCCTCGGACGCGCCGAGGATCGCCAGGTTGCGGTGCTCGCCCTCGCGTGCAGGACAGCCGGAGTGCGGCTCGCGCTTGTTGCACGGCTTGGTGACGTCCTGGAAGTAGGCGCACCGAGTTCGTTGCAGCAGGTTGCCGCCGACCGTGGCCAGGTTTCGCAACTGTCCCGAGGCGCCGGCGACCAGCGCCTGGCTCAGCGCGGGGTAGCGGTTGCGGACCTCGGGATGCGCGGCAAGCACGCTGTTGCGAACGGTCGCCCCGATCTGCAGCCCCTCCCCGTTGTCCGTCTCGGAGACGAAGTCGTAGGGCAGCGCGTTGATGTCGACGAGCAGGTCAGGAGTCGCGACGCCGAGCTTCATCAGGTCGACCAGGTTCGTCCCACCGCCGAGGTAGTGCGAGTTGAGCGTCCCGGCCTGCAGGCGCATCGCGTCCGCGGCCTGGGTTGCGCGCTGGTAGGCGAACTGCCTCATCCGGCGGCGCCCGCATCCACGTCAGCGATCGCGGCGACGATGTTCACGTAGGCACCGCAGCGACAGACGTTCCCACTCATCCGCTCGCGGATCTCTACGGCGTCCAGGGTCGGCGACGCGGCGACGTCCTCGGCGACGGCGGACGGCCAACCCGCGCGGGCCTCGTCCAGCATGCCGACGGCCGAGCAGATCTGCCCAGGCGTGCAGTAGCCGCACTGCAGCGCGTCGCGATCGACGAACGCCTGCTGCATGGGGTGCAGCGCACCGCCGGTACTGAGACCCTCGATCGTGGTGACCTGCCGTCCGTCGACGGCGACGGCGAACAACAGGCAAGCGTTGGCGCGCCGGCCGTCCAGCAGCACGGTGCACGCGCCGCACTGGCCGTGATCGCACCCCTTCTTCGTGCCGGTCAGATCGAGGTGTTCGCGCAGTGCGTCCAGCAGCGTCGTGCGGTTGTCCAGCTCGATGTCGTGGTCGGTCCCGTTGACCTGCAGCGTGATCCGGCTGGCGAAGTCCGGTGGTGGCATACCGCCCTGCCTACCCTCGGGTTCTGGCGGGCAAACCTGGGTAGACAGCCGTATGCGGATGCGCAGAATCGTCCGAGCCGGCGCGACGCTGCTCGTCGTAGGTGCCGCCGCGGCGGGCGGGGCCGGCTGCCAGGGGCAGAACGTCGCCGCCGGGCCGCAGACCGTGCTGCTGCACGTGTCGGCACCGCTGAGCGAACCGGTGTGGTCCGACGCCGCCGACGAACTGGTGGGCCTCACCGCGAGCGGCCACCGCGTCGAGACCGTCGAGCCCGCACTGCACGCCAGGGGTGCCCACAGCACGCTGTCCGCCGCGCTCAACGACGTCGGCCGCAACATCGCGCCCGGACCTCCCGACCACGACGTCGTGTATGTGCCGCAACCGGCGTCCGATGACGTCGCGGTGCTGAACCTGCCAGACCTGAAACAGGTCGGCACGCTTCCCGCCGGCAGCGACCCGTCCTACGTCGCCACCGACGTCGGCGCGCAGACGCTGCTCGCGCTGTCCGGCAACGGCCGGACAGTGACCGGCGTGAGCCTGCACGACAAGACGGTCTCGACAACGCAGCCGGTTGACGCCGAGCCCGAGGCCGACATCGACGGGCCGCAGCGCGAACGCGTGGTCGAGTTCCATGTCACCGGCAGCGACGGAATCGACCACTACCTCGCCGGAGCGCGCCGCGGCTCGATCGACATCCCCACGACCGATGCGGTGGGCGACGAGACCAAGGTGACCCGGCTGTACGTCGCCGAGACGGGCACCGACCGGCTGGTCGCCGTCGATTCCGGCCGGGCCGGTGGCGGGATGGACCGGGTCGGGCAGGCGCGGCTGGACGCACCCGTGCTGTTCGTGGACGACGACGCGCATCGCATCTACGCCGCAACCCACGACCAACTGGTGATCATGGAGACGCGCAGCTACGGCGGGTTCCCCGGCGGCAAGATCCCGGTGATCGAGACGGTCAACTTCCGATCCGACCTCCCGGCGGCCGTCCGGGACGCGGCGCTGTCCGGCGTCGTGTCCGGGACCGACCGGGTGTTCCTGACCTTCTCGGACGCGCCATACGTGCTCAGCGTCGCCAAGCCGAACGTCTGAGTATCAACCTGATGCCGCCACCGGCCTGGACGCCAACGACTGCTTCGGCGGTGATACTGCTGCCTGCGTGGGCTTCGGACTCGGCCTTCCCGGCGCGTCGGAACAGGCGCGCTTGCATTCGGCTGGGACCTCGGTAATCTGCCGCAGAGCGAGTCCCAGACGGATTGCGGTCGGTGATGCATGACCTTCTCCAACATCTGGACGTCGAGAATCGGGGCGACTGCGACAGCGGAGTTGCGGCACAACGGTTATCTGACGTTGATCATGGGACCGGCCGTCTTGGGCCTTGCTATCGGCTCCGGATTCGCCTTCGGCACAAGGTCACCCGTGGGCGTCGCCGTTGGATGCGTGTGCATCGCATCGGCCATCGGCGTGATCGTGGCCTGGCTTCGAAGCCGCCGCAGACTGGCTGCCGCAATCTCGCAATGGTTCGGGCAAAGAATCGGCTGGCAGGAACTACCGAGGATGCGTTCGACACAGTTCGATCAGTGGTGCCGGCGCCGCGACCTGCGCCCAGGTGACGTTGCTGACCAAGGTTTCAAACACCGGTAACCCTGCCTGACCGGATCCCGGCCACCGATCATCAACCTGCCGGGCCGGTGGCCTTTTCGCGCGGGCGCTGGTGCTCCAAGAACTCGTGCTCGCGCAGCTGGACGCCGGTGCGCGGCGCGGGGCACCTGGGGTTCGTGCAGGTGAGCGCCACCATGTACTCGTCCAGGTCGGTGTCCACGAACAGGAAGCCGAGGTACAGCGTGTCGCCGACCTCGAACCGGCGCCCGTCGCAGGCGGGGCAGCGCATGCGGCGGCTGCGCACGAGCGCGCGCACCCGCTCGCGTTCGCGGGTATCCAGCTGGATCAGCTCCGGCCGGCGGAAGCTCGGGCCGAGCGGGGCGCGGCGCAACGCGGACATCAGACGCCCACGCTGATGTCGTAGTGGACGTTGTCCTCGCGCCAGCCGCCCATGCCGTAGCCGATGCCGTCGTACTCGGAGATGACCTCGATCCGCTCGATCCACTTGGCCATCTTGAAGCCGACCTGGGTCTCGAACCGCACGCGCAGCGGTGCGCCGTGCTTGATCGGCAGCGGCTCGCCGTTCATCTCGTACGCGAGCAGCGACTGCGGGTAGTAGGCGCGCTCGATGTCCACGATCTCGTAGTACTGCCCGTGTCCCTCCTCGGCCGCGGCCGGTTCGTCGCGGTCCACGTTCTGCATGGTCAGAAAGCAGATCTGGTGCGCACCGGGAAGCGGGCGGACGAGTTCCAGGATCGAGCGCAGCGGCACGCCGCCCCATTCGCCGATGCTGGACCAGCCCTGGATGCAGTTGTGCAGCACCCGCTGGGTCTGCGGCTCGCGCAGCGCGCGCAGGTCGGCCAGGCTGAAGGTCATCGGGTTCTCGACCAGGCCACCGACCTCGAGCCGCCAGTCGGCGAAGTTGTGCACCGCCATGATCTGGTACGCGGCACAGCTCGGCGGCTTGCCGTTGACCCGGTGCTCCGGGGACAGCTTCGAGCGCGGGTAGTTCTGCCGGGACGTGAGCGGCTTCAGCGCGAAGCGCCGGAACCGCATGATGATCGCGCCGAGCGCGCGCTGCACCTGGCGCGGGCTGCGCAGGCTCCATACGGTCGCCGCGATGTGGATCACGACGATCGCCGCGACGATCCCGAGCGAGACGCCGATCGCCGCGTCCAACTGGGTGACGTGGCCGAAGATCATCAGCGAGGTCAGCTCCGGCCAGCCCCACCAGCCGATCATGATCAGGTGCACCGGGATGAAGGCCAGGAAGGCGAGCAGCCCGAGCCCGTGCAGCGTCCGCGCCATCTGCCGTCCGCCGAAGAGCTTGACGTACCACGGGAACCGCGCCTCCACCGCGGGCGACTGCGCGGCGCCGGTCAGGATCTGGAACGGCGCCAGCAGGAAGATCACCGAGGCGTAGACGAGCTTCTGCAGCGCGTCCAGCGGCTGGTCCGGCAGCGTCGGCGGCAGCTGGAACTGCAGGTAGGTCCACGCGTCGTCCAGCGCCTCCGGGAAGATCGACCACGAGTACGGGATGTAGCGGTGCCACTGCCCGGTGGCGAACAGCAGGATGTAGTAGGCAACACCGGTCAGTACCCAGCCGAACAGGCTGACGAAGTGCCAGCGGCGTCCCATGCCGAGCTTCTTGCGTCCTGGCAGCGCCACGATGGAGGAGTACGACTCCTCCTCGTCGAGCGTGTCGTAGAGCTTGTCGGTGGGCATCGTCTTGGTGGTGAACCGTGCCCACTCCGAGCCGGGCTTGCTGTCGTTGCGGCGGTGCAATCTCGGATAGCTGGCCAGGATCTCGATACCGCTACGGATCAGCAGCGTGATGAAGAGCAGGTTCACCCAGTGCTCGATCCGCAGCCACACCGGATAGTTCAGGGTCACGTCAGTCATGCCACTCCTGATGCATCGGCCAGCTGACCGTCAGCCGGGTCAGCACGGCGAAGTGGGTAGCCAGGAAGGCGCCGGACAGGGCCATGCCGAGCGTGCCCGGGGCGTATTCCCACCGCCCGACCAGCTCCGGTAGCTGCGGCAGCCCGATCGTTCTGCTGGCGAGGTACATGGCCAGCGACGCCAGCGCGACCACGCTGCCCAACGCCCAGCCGGCGCGGACGATCACGAGCCACCGGCCGGCCAGCATGGCGAGTGCCGCGAGCGTCGCGCAGGCGCCGAGCACGATGAAGTACGCGGCGAGATAGGCCGGCTGGTCGTACTCGGCGAGCAGGTACAGGCGGATCGCCGCGATGCCGAGCAGCAGTCCGATCCCAACGGCGGTCGTCGTGCGCGGCAGGTCGAAGGCGATGTGCCGGTAGAAGCCGACCAGCCTGCGGAGCAACGGAACCCGCATCGCCACCCTGACGACGGTGTGGTCGACCGGGGTCGTCACCGTCATGATGAGGTCTCCAAAGCGTGCTCTGCCTGCTCGACCTGCAGCTGGTGCTCGAGGGCCCGCCGGTGGGCCTGGTCGCCCTCGACGCCCGCCGGCCGGTTGTCCAGCTCACGCAGCTGGTCACCCGTGCCGTACGCGACCAGCGTGTCGCCCTCCTGGACGACGGTCCGTCCCGTCGGCGCGCCGAGGTAGCGACCGCCGCGCCGGATGATGCCCAGGATGACGACGCCCTCACCGCGCAGGTCAAGAGCCGCAAGCGACCGGCCGGCGACCCAGTCGTCCGCGCACACTGCGAGCTCGTTGACCGCGTACGGCCCGGAAAGGTTGAGCAGTTCGGCTATGTCGCGGGTGTCGATGTCCGTGAACCGGTCCAGCAGGCGCGCGATCAGCCTGGTCAGGCGCCGATCCACGACCCGGCTGCGGGAGATGAACACCAACGCGAGCAGACCGAGGACCAGCAGCAACAGCCGCCACCACGCGTGACCGAACGCGCCGCCCCGGAAGCCGAGGATCGTCGAGCTGGCCGCGGCAACGATGCCGACATTGCCGAGCAGCATCAGGACCGCGATGACGCGCCTCCGCACCGGATGCTCGACGACCTTCTCGGACTCGGAGGTCGTGAAGCCCGCGCCGGTGAACGCCGACCGGGCCTGGAAGCGAGCGGCCTCGGTGGACATCCCGGTGGCAGTGAGGATCACGGTTGCGACCCGGGTGATCACCAGCGAGACGGTGGCCACGAGCAGCAGGCCGATGATCGCGTACATGGCGTTACCCTTCCCAGCTCCCCTGGGTAGCTAGCAGCGCATGACCCACGGCATCGCACGCAGCGCGGCGCACCACGACCTCGACCTGATCTTCGCCGCGGTCGACACGCTGGACGCGTTGGCCGCCGACCCGGACGCGGCCGACGACCGCGCCCGGATCTACGACTTCAGCATCCGGTGGGGCGTCCTGCTCGCCGGTCGCCTGCACCGCTTGGAGCACTTCGCCTCCCTCGGCGCGCTGAACACCGAGGAGAGGGAGCGCTACGACGTGCTGGTGGAACGGCTGCGCGGGGCGAGTTCGGCCGCGGAGCGATTGGGCCTCACCCGTCCGAAGCTGGTCGACGGGTGAGGCCCAGCTCCTCGCTCAGTGGCCGGCGCCGGGAAGGTGTTCCTTCACCTCGGCCAGCTTGCCCTTGAAGCCCTTGGTCGCGATCCCGACCGCGTCCTCGTCGCCGTGCAGCAACCCCTTGGCGGTCTTCTTCATCTGCGACACCCGGACGTGCGGCGGCAGCGGCGGGATCTGCGGATCGGTGACGAACTCCAGCACCACCGGCCCGTCGGCGGCGAGAGCGCGGTCCCACGCCGGCCCGATCTGATCGGGGCTGGTTACCTTGATGCCCTCGAAGCCGAGCAGCTTTGCGAAGTCGGCAGCGGGCACGTAGGGCACGGTCTGCGTGGCCGGGTTCTTCGGGTCCGCCGCCATCACGCGCTGCTCGTACGACACCTGGTTGAGGTCCTCGTTCACGAGTACCGCGAAGATCAGCGTCGGGTTCTGCCCGCACAACTCGTTCAGGTAGTGCTTGACGGTCAGCAGCTCGTTCATGCCGAGCATCTCGAACGCGCCGTCGCCGGTGAACGCGATGACCGGCCGGTCCGGGTAGGCGAACTTGGCGCCGATCGCGTACGGGACGCCGGGCACCATGGTGGCGAGTGTGCCGGACAGCGAGGCCTGCATGCCGTCGCGCAGCTGCAGGTGCCGCGCCCACCAGTTCGTCGCCGAGCCCGAGTCGGACGTCGTCAGCAGGTTCTCCGGCAGCCGCTTGTTCAGCTCCCAGAACACCAGCTCCGGGTTGACCGGGTCGGCGGACTGGTGCGCCCGGTCGTCGAGCACCCGGTGCCACGCCTCGACCTCGGACTCGATGCCCTCCTGCCACGACCGATCCGACTTGCGCTCCAGCATCGGCAGCAACGCCCGCAGGGTGTCCTTCGAATCGCCGACCAGCGAAACGTCATTCGGGTAACGAACACCGATCATCGAGCCGTCGATGTCGATCTCGACGCACTTGGCCTGGCCCTCCTCCGGCAACCACTCGGCGTACGGGAAGCTGGTGCCGACCATGAACAGCGTGTCGCAGTCCATCATCATCTTGTGGCTGGCTTCGGTTCCCAGCAGCCCGATCGCGCCGGTCACGAACGGCAGGTCGTCGGGCACCGCGTCCTTGCCGAGCAGCGCCTTCGCGATCCCCGCTCCGAGCTTGTCGGCCGCTTCCAGCACCTCGGCGCGTGCCTTCGCCGCGCCCTGGCCGATGAGCATCGCGACCTTCTCGCCGCTGTTGAGGATGTCGGCCGCCTGCCGCAGCAGGTCCTCGTCCGGCACCATGTGCGGCTGGTTCCACGTCGGGCTGGTGAACACCGAACCGTGCATGTACGGCGGATCCGAGTAGTCACTCTCGGCAACGTCGTCCGGCACGATCACCACGGCGGGGCGGCGCTCGGTCAGCGCCGACTTGATCGCCCGGTCCAGCACGTGCCGCGCGGCAGCGGGCTTCATGACCGTCGAGACGAATCCGGCGATGTCCTTGAAGAACGACTGGAGGTCGATCTCCTGCTGGTAGTGGGCGCCGACCGACTGCCGCTTCTGCTGGCCGACGATCGCGATGACCGGCTGGTGGTCGAGCTTCGCGTCGTACAGGCCGTTCGCGAGATGAATGGCGCCGGGGCCGGACGTCGCGATGCAGGCACCGAGCTCGCCGGTGAACTTCGCGTGTGAGCAGGCCATGAACGCGGCCATCTCCTCGTGCCGCGTCTGGGTGAACTTGGGACCGTCCTCCACCTTCTCGAAGGCCCCCAGGAATGCGTTGATGCCGTCCCCGGGATAGCCGAAGATGCGCTTGACTCCCCACTGGCTCAATCGGTTCAACATGTACTGCGCTACATCAGGCATACTCGCTCCCTTGCGTTGACGGCTCGTATTGCGGCTACCCGTCGATCTCGTGGGCGTAACCCCATCGCGCGTTAACCGCCCCGACGCATCGGGGAAGGAACTGCGCATGCGACTGCAGCTCCCAATCCGCGACGTTCGCCAGGTACCGGCCAAGACCGACCCCCGCGTCCCCGGGGGCATCTACTCGAAACGGGACGTGGACGTCGCCGGCCTGCGCCGGCAGCTGGAGCGGACCGTGGCCGGCGAGGTGCGCTTCGACCCGGGCAGCCTGGCCATGTACGCCAACGACGCATCCAACTTCCGGCAGGTGCCGATCGGGGTGGTGATCCCCCGCACCCTGGACGACATCGTCGCCACGCATCGCGCCTGCGCGAAGTTCGGCGCCCCGATCCTCAACCGCGGCGGCGGGACGAGCCTGTCCGGGGAGACCGTCAACGAAGCGGTGGTCATCGACAACTCCAAGTACCTGACCGCGATCGGGCCGACGGACGTGGCCAACAAGCTGGTCACCTGCGAGCCGGGCGCGATCAACGAGGACGTCAACGTGTCCACCGGCAAGGACGGCCTGGTCTTCGGACCGGACCCGTCCTCGCACTCGCGCTGCACGATCGGCGGCAACATCGGCAACAACTCCTGCGGCGTGCACTCCGTCCAGGCGCAGCTGTACGGGCCCGGTCCGCGCACCTCGGACAACGTCGAGGCACTGGAGATCGTCACCTATGAGGGCGACCGGTTCTGGGTCGGCGTGAACGAGGAGCACCAGCTCGACGAGATCATCGCCGCGGGCGGCCGCAAGGGTGAGATCTACGCGCAGCTGCGTGATCTGCGGGACCGCTACCTGGAGGACATTCGGACCGGTTTCCCGTCGGTCGACAAGCTGCCGCGGCGGGTGTCCGGCTACAACCTCGACGAGCTGCTGCCCGAAAAGGGCTTCAACGTCGCGCGCGCGCTGGTCGGCACCGAAAGCACGTGCGCCACAGTGCTACAGGCGACGCTGAAGCTGACGCCCGGCCTGTACCAGCGCACCCTGGTCGCGATCGCGTACCCATCTACCGGGGACGCCGGTGACGTCGCCGAGCAGATCGTCCAGCAGTGGCGGCCGATCGGGCTGGAGGCCGTCGACCGGTTGCTCATCGAGGACGAGCAACTCTCCGGCAAGAACCTCTCCGACTTGGACGAGCTCCCCTGGCGTGACGAGGCGGGCTGCTGGCTGCTGGTGCAGTTCGGCGCCGACACCGCCGAGGAGTCCGAGGCGCGCGCGGCCGAGTTCGCCGCGTGGCTGGGCGGCGACGGCGGCGTGCCGCCCGAGCGGTTCGTGATCATGAAGAGCGAGCAGGAGGGCGGCAACAGCCAGGACCTGTGGACGATCCGCGAAGGCGGTCTCGGTTCGACGGCCTTCCCGCCCGACGGGACGGACCACTGGCCCGGCTGGGAGGACTCCGCGGTGCCGCCGTCCACCCTCGGCCCCTACGTGCGCGACCTGCAGCAGCTGTACGAACGGCACAACCTGCGCGGCGCGATGTACGGCCACTTCGGCCAGGGCTGCATCCACTCGCGGATCGGCTTCGACCTGCGCAGCGCCGAGGGCCTGGCCAACTACCGGTCGTTCATGGAGGAGGCCGCCGACCTTGTGACGTCCTACGGCGGGACGCTCTCCGGCGAGCACGGCGACGGGCAGCAGCGGGCCGAACTGCTCGACCGCCAGTACGGTCCCCGGCTGATGGAGGCGATGCGCGAGTTCAAGCGCATCTGGGACCCGACCTGGTCGATGAGCCCCGGCAAGGTCGTCGACCCCTTCAAGCTGGACGAGAACCTCAAGCTGGGCACGAACTACAACCCGCCGCGTCCACCGGTGAAGTTCGCCTACAAGGAGGACGGCGGCGACTTCACCCACGCAGCGCTGCGCTGCGTGGGGGTCGGCAAGTGCAGAGTTCCCCACGCCGAGCAGACCATGTGCCCGAGCTACCAGGTGACCCGCGAGGAGAAGCACTCGACCCGCGGCCGGGCCCGGTTGCTGTTCGAGATGCTGCAGGGCGACGTCATCACCGACGGCTGGCAGTCCAAGGAGGTGTACGACGCGCTCGACTTGTGCCTGGCCTGCAAGGGCTGCTCGAACGACTGCCCCGTCAACGTCGACATGCCCACCTACAAGTCGGAGTTCCTCTATCACCACTACGACTCGGTGCGCCGGTGGCGGCCGCGCTACGCGTACGCGTTCGGGTTCATCGACCAGTGGTCACGACTGGCGTCGCTGGTGCCCGAGCTGGCGAACTTTGCCACGCAGACCCCGGTCCTGTCACGGATCGCCAAGTTCGTCGCGGGCATCGACCAGAACCGGCCGCTGCCGGAGTTCGCGCCGTTGACGCTGCAGCAGTGGTTCCGCGAGCGCGGCGGCACGAAGAACCCGACGGGCCGGCCTGTCGTGCTGTTCCCGGACACGTTCAACAACCACCTGCACACCGACGTGGGAGTGGCGTGCGTAGAGGCGATCGAGGCCGCCGGCTGGCAGGTGATCATGCCGACCGGGCACGTGTGCTGCGGGCGCCCGCTCTACGACTACGGCTTCCTGGACCAGGCGGAGCGGTACCTGCACCGGGTGCTCGACCAGCTGCGTGAACACGTCCGCGCCGGCACCCCGATCGTCGGCATGGAGCCGTCCTGCCTGGCCGTCTTCAAGGACGAGCTGCCGAAGATCCTGCCGCACGACAACGACGCGAGCCGGTTGGCCGCGAACAGCTACCACTTCGGCGAGTTCTTCACCGAGTTCGGCATCGAGCCGCCGAAGCTGGACGGCAAGGCCGTGCTGTGGGGGCACTGCCATCACCGTGCCACCGGCGGGATCGATACCGAGCAGCAGGTGCTCGAAGGGATGGGCCTGCAGACCGAGTCCGTGAGCGGCGGCTGCTGCGGACTGGCCGGCTCGTGGGGTTTCGAGGAAGGCAAGTGGGACATCTCGCTGGACTGCGGCGAGCAGGCATACCTGCCGGCGGTCCGCGGCGCCGATCCGGACGCGTACGTCGTGGCCAACGGGTTCTCCTGCCAAACGCAGCTGCAGCACGCCCCGGACACCGACCGGCGTGCGCTGCACCTCGGCCAGGTCATGCAGCTGGCGCGCGAGGGCACGTCGGCGCCGCAAATGTCACGCCCCGAGACGCGCGCCCACGGCAAGCCGCCCGCGGGCGCAGTGCGCCGGGGCGTCCGGCTGACCGCGGCGGGCGCCGTCCTGGCCGGCACGCTCGCCGCGGGCGCGGCGACGGTTCGGGCCGCTCTTCGGAGCAGGCGCTGAGCCGGTGCCCACCGAGCTGCTGACCGTCGGCCACGGAACGCAGTCGGCGAACGAGCTGGCCGGGCTGCTGACCGGTGCCGGGGTCACCGCACTGGTCGACGTGCGGATCGGACCCGGCAGCCGGCGGAACCCGCAGTTCATGCGCGCCGAGCTCGAACGGTGGCTGCCCGCCGCGGGCGTGGCGTACCGCTGGGACAAGCGGCTTGGCGGTTACCGGCGGCTGGCGCCCGGCTCGCCGGATACCGCGCTGCGCAACGAATCGTTCCGCGCGTACGCGGGCTACATGCGGACGGGCGAGTTCGCTGCTGCCCTGAGCGAGTTGATCGAGCAGGCACGCGGCGAGCGCACAGCGATCATGTGCAGCGAGACCGTCTGGTGGCGCTGCCATCGGCGGCTCATCGCCGACCACCTGTTGCTGCTCGACGGACTCGTGCCGCTGCATCTCATGCCCGGCGGACGGCTCAGCGAGCACCGTCCGACGTCCGGCGTGCGCGTCGGCGACGACACGCTCGTCTACGACGAGGCGGTTACCGCGGCCAGCCCACGCAGGTAGCTGGAGAAACCGCCCGGCGCACGGCCGTCCGCCCGCACGCTCGTGTACACCGGGAGTGACGCGGTGCGGATCAGCGACAAGTGCCCGGCGGCATTCGCTCGCCGGACCAGCGCCGCGTCCTCGCCGGTGGCCAGCGCCGGCCAGCCGCCGAGGCCGGCGTAAACGTCGCCGCGGATGCCGAGATTCGCGCCGTGCACGTGCGGGTGGCCTTCGCTGAGCACGTGCTCGGCGCGCCAGCGTCGCTCAATCTCGAGCGGCAGGCCCGGGCCGGGCAGCACGGTGCCGATGACGAGATCGGCGCCGGTGCGCGCGAACTCGACCATGCCGATCAGCCAGTCGGGGCGCACCCTGGAATCGGCATCGGTATTGGCCAGCCACACCGAGCGGTTGGGCAGGGCGGTCTCACGCAGCACACGGCCTGCACCTGCCGCGCGGGCAGCGCCGACCCGGCCGTCGCTGACGGTCACGGTCTCGACGTCGACATAGCAGGACGCGACGTCCGCCGTCGCGTCGGTGCACGAATCCAGGACCACGACCACGCGCACGCCCAACCGCGGCCAGCGCCGCCGTAGCGCGCGGCGGGCTTCGCGAATCGCGTCCAGGCAGCCTCCCAGGAGGTCCGCCTCGTTCGCGGCAGGCACGACGACCCCGACGAGGTCGATCACGGGAGCACGCCGGTGCTGCGGGCGACCGACTCGCCGCCGCGCGTCCAGACGTCGAGCAGGAAATCGTCCTCGCGGTGTGTCGCGATGCGCCGCAGGCCGGTGCCGACCGCGGCGTGCACCTGCTCGGCCGTGTGCGGATGATCCGGTGCGGCATGTCGCCAATGGCAGGAGACCAGGACGCCGTCCTCGGCCAGGCCGGCGGCGACGCGGCCGGCGAGCAACGCGAGGTCCGTGCAGTAGTAGCCGACCTCACTGAGGACGATCAGGTCGAACCGGCTGGCCGGCCAGTCAGCGGGAATGCGGCGTTGTTCGACGCGCACCCCCCGTTGGTCTGCGAGCCGGGCGCGCGCGAGTTCGACCGCGCGGGCCGCGCCGTCCCAGGCGAGCACCGACGAGCACCGCTGGGCGAGTTCGGCGGTGAGCAGACCGGAGGCGCAGCCCGGTTCGAAGGCGCTGCCGAATCGCGCGCGCGGCAGGGCCGCGAGCAGCAGGCTGCGCTTGCGCGTCTCGTAGAAGCGGTCCGCCAGCCCCCACGGGTCGTCCCGCTCGGCGTACAGCGCGTCAAAATAGTCCGGCCTCGCTGCGGCGGGCTGATCCGTTACGAACACCTCCAGGTCGCGGTCGAAGTGGGCCAGCATGCCGGGCTGCAGGACGGCCTCGTCACCGGGCTGCGGGGACAGCGGACGGTGCTGGCTGACGTGGCACCCCAGCGCAGCTCGCTTCGCCGCGCGTCCCGCGGCGCCGAGTTCCATCCCGGCTGGGGACGCAGCCAGCAGCTGGGAGTGCTCCGGGTCGTCCCAGTGCCACGCCCAGATCGGGTACTGCCAGAGCGTCCCCGTCGATCCCGCGGTGACGGCCCGCCGCGCGGCGACGCCACACGCCTCGTGATCGGGGTGCCCGTCGCGTTCCCACGGCGCCACCACCAGCGCCGGTCGGTCGAGCAGCGATGCCATCGTCTCGGCCAGCTGATCGGCGAACCCAACGAGCCGGCCGTCGGGCAGCCCGAGGAAGGTGAGTCGAGCGCCGGGAGCAAGCGCGCCGACCGCGGCGGCAACCTCGCTGCGCCGGATGCGCGCTAGCTCTGCCGGACGGGCGGTGCGAGAGGACGGGTGTGAGGCCTCGCCGTCCGTGGCGACGACGACGTGCACATCGCGCCCGGCGGCCGCGGCCGCGTGGATGAGCCCGCCGGCGCCGAGGGTCTCGTCGTCCGGATGCGCAGCCAGAACCAGCAGCGGCAACGCCGGAACCGGCGTACGAGGCACTGCTGCCAGCGGCGCGGCCCACCGGTGCTCGGCGGTGCCCTGATCCATGTGGTCGAAGCGGACCGCGGTCACGATTCGGCCTCCGCGAGCATCCGGCCCAGGGTCGCGAGGTCCCGTTCGCCGTGATGCTGCCGAACGTACAGCTGCAGGTCCGCCACCCGACGGGCGTACTCCTCGTCGAAGGCGAGCGGACCTGGACCGAGGACGTGCGCAGCGCGGTCGAGCGTCTCCTCAACAGCGCGCGCCACCGCAGAACGGACGCGCAGCGCAAGCAGTTCGCCGTCGCGCCCGTTCGCGCTTCCGGCGTCGACGAGCACCGCCGCCTGCGCGAGGCAGTCGCCGGCCGCGTACAGCGCGACGTCGATCCCGCCGAGATGCATCGCGAGGATTGGCGCATCGACGCTGTCGGCCCGACGCGCCGTCTGGCGACGCACGGCCGCGGCCAGCGCGCGGGCGCCACCGAGCCAACATGCCGCGACACCGATGCCGCCCCAGGCGAAGCCGGGACGCAGCAGGTACCAGTCGGGACCGCCGACCGGTCGCGCCGGTGCGCCGTCGAAGTGCACCGGGCCGCTGGGCACCGTGCTCAGCCCGCGGGCGATCCAGCCCTCCGGAGCTTCCGGCCGCACGGCCGAACCGCTGAGCGTGACGGCGAAGAGCGCGCGCCGGTCACCGACGTGCGCGGTCACCAGCGCATGCTCGAGCAGGCCGGCAAGCGAGCACCACGGCTTCGTCCCGTACAGCCGGACCTCGCCGTCGGGCTCCGCCCGCGCCTCCAGCCGCACACCGGGCGCTTCGGCGGCGAAGACGCCCCACCGGCCTTCGCAATACCCCTCGCCTGCCTCGGCCAAGATCGCCAGTGCATCGGTGTGCGCCTCGACGACGCGCGCCACCGTCAGGTCGACCGCGGCCAGGTCCGCGAACAGCTGCCAGCGTGCGGCGGTCGAGCCGCCTCCGGGCAGCGGTATGTCTCCGCCGTAGGTCTCGGCCACGGCTAGCGCGGCCTTGCCGTCACCCGCCGCGCTCTGCGCGTCCCGCAGAAGCGCCGCGTCCACGTGCACCCCTAACCTGCGCGGCGCAGGCGACGGACCATCAACAGGGCCACCAGGGAGCCCGCGGCGATCATCGCGGCGCGCTTCTTGTCCTCCGCGGCCTTGGCTACCAGCGGTGCCGCCGCGTGCTCGACCCGGCCGATCGCCTGCTGGACCGGCTCGGGCGCCGCGGCCTTCGCGTGCTGGTACGCCTCCGCGGCACGCGAGCCGACTTCGTCGACGCGCTCCTTCGCGATTGCCTTCACGTCCAGCTTCGCTTGCAGCGCGTCGACCGTCCTGGCCAGTTCGGCCCGGGTCAGCTCGATCTCCGAGCGGACCTTTTCAATGTCGGTCACTTGCGCACCGCCCCGCGGACGGCCGCGACGTCCGCCTTCACACTCTCCATCGATTCCTTGCCGATGCCGCGGCTGCCGAAGCGCATGCCGATCAAGCCGGGAAGGCCGAGCATGCCGGACACGATCATGAACCCTGCGCCGACCAGGAGTGCCGCCGCCCACGGCCGCATGATCATCGCCAGCGCGAGGATCGCCGCGGTGGCGAAACAGCAGGCGCCGAAGAACGCCATGCCCCCAGCGGCGCCCAGGGCACCGAACGCGGCTCCGAGCTTCTTGCCGCGCTGCTTGGCTTCCAGTTCGGCAAGTTGCAACTCGTCGCGGACGAGGGTGGAAACCTGCTCGCTCAGCTGCGCGACGAGCGCACCCACCGATCCCTCGGCAGGCTGCGGAGCACGTACCGGCTGCGGCGCCCCGCCGTCGCCGGACGACGGTGGGGGCAGTTGCGAATAGCCCTTCGGCTGCTCACCCTCCGTCTTGTGCTTCTGCTGCGCCAGCAACGTCATGGCTGCCTCCTGGTTGGTATGGCTGCTGTGTTCCCGTGCAGTGGGCCCGGCAAACTCACTCGCCGGCCTGCTGCTGCAGCACCGAATAGAGGTACTGCAGGAAGTCCGAGCCGGCCACCGCGCTGAGGACGGCCATCACCAGCCGGGTCTGCCGTGGCGCGAAGACCAGGCCCGCACCGAATCCCGTCGCAACCCATTGCGCAAGGCACATCGGGCAGCTGATCAGCTCGCCGACGGAGTGGCGCAGTTCGTCCTCGGTGCGCACCTCCTCCTTCAGTTCGGCAGCCGCGCTGACTCCCTCGAACTCGGTGAACGGGGCGCGCAGCGGACTGGTGATCGGGTCCTTGGCCAGGGTTCGGCTGAGCCGGTGCGTGGCGATGCTGAGCAGCACCAGATCCCACGGTCCGACGGTGGTCGGCACGCTGCGCCGGGTCAGCCGACCGAGCCCGGTCGCCGCTGCGACGATGCCGCCGTAGACGCCGATCACCTTGAGGTAACCGCCGAGCGGACGGTCGTCGCCTCCGCTGTAGGTACGCGCCTGCCGCTGCGCCCACTCGCGCACTCCTGTGTTGGTCACGGGCAAGGGGTACCCGTGGCATCTGGTCGGTAATCCGCCGTCCAATGCGGGTAGTGAGCACGCATGTCCGCGACAGCATCAGAGAAACCGGCCGCGATCAGCGCGCGGAAGCTGGACCAGCTCGCGGAACGCGTCGAGCGGGCGAGTGCCCTGGACGGCGTGGGCGGAGTGATCGCGAAGCTTGCCGAGCGGCTGCTGCCTGCAGGCACGGTCCGCGATCTCGCTTCCGGGGTGCCGCTCGGGCATCCCGCGCACCCGTTGCTGGTCGCGGTGCCGATCGGTTCGTGGACGGCCGCCAGCGTGCTGGACCTCACCGGCGGCGACCGGGCCGCGGCGCGACGGCTCGTCGGATTGGGCGTGCTGGCTGCGCTGCCCGCCGCGATCACCGGCGCCAACGACTGGATCTCGACCGCGGGCGCGGAACGACGCGTCGGGCTGGTGCACGCGGCGCTGAACGACGCGGCCGTGATGACCTACGGCGCCAGCTGGCTGGCCCGCCGACGCGGCCGGCACGGTCGCGGCGCAGTGCTGGGGCTGGTCGCGTTCGGCCTAACCGGCGCGGCCGGCTGGCTCGGCGGGCATCTCGCGTACGCGCTGGGTGTCGGCGTCGACACGACGGCCTTCCAGACGCTGCCGGACGAGTGGACCGACGCGTGTGCCGAGGCCGACGTGCCTGACAGCCGCGGGATACGGGCCGACGTAGCCGACGTCCCGGTCCTGGTCGCTCGTCACGCCGGTCACGTCATCGCGCTGGCGGATCGCTGCACGCACCGGGGTGCTCCGCTGCACGACGGTGAGTTCGCCGACGGCTGCGTCACCTGCCCGTGGCACGGCAGCCGCTTCGCGCTCGAGGACGGAACTGTGCGGGCCGGTCCCGCCACCCGTCCCCAGCCCGCCCTCGACGTCCGCATCGAATCCGGACGGGTTCAGGTGCGCCGTCGTGACCAACAACGCACGCTGCGCGCCAACCCGGTCGGCGTCTGACACCAGCCCTTCCTTCGCAGAGGAGAACGATGAGCAACGAACTGAGCGGCAAGCGCATCGCCTTTCTCGTCGCCAACACCGGCGTCGAACAGGTTGAGCTCACCGAGCCCTGGCAGGCGATGCGCGACGCCGGTGCCGAGACCACATTGCTCGCGCCGGAGAAGGAGACCGTTCAAGCGGTCAACGGCGACATCGAGAAGGGCGACACGTTCCAGCCCGACCAGGCAGTGGGCGACGCGTCCGCCGACGGGTTCGACGCGCTGGTGCTGCCGGGCGGCGTCGCAAATCCCGACAAGCTCCGCACCGACCCGCAGGCGGTCGCGTTCGTGAAGGCCTTCGCCCGGGCGGGCAAGCCGATCGCGTCGATCTGTCACGGGCCGTGGACCCTGGTGGAGGCCGGCGTCGTCCAGGGCAAGACGCTGACCAGCTGGCCGAGCCTGCAAACGGACATCCGCAACGCCGGCGCGCAGTGGCGCGACGAGCAGGCGGTCACCTGCCCGGCGGAGGGGTTCACCCTCGTCACCAGCCGCAAACCGGACGACCTCGACGCCTTCAACGCCGCTGCCATCGCCGCGTTCGCGGGCTGACCCGCGAGCCAGGGAGGGACAGATGGAAGCCGGCGCGCAGGACGCGCCCGTCCGCCGGCAACGGCACAGTTCGCATCAGTCCGCGCGGTCGCAGCCGCGCTCGGATGGCCGCCGCAAGCTCGTCCGCGGCCTCGAGCGCCACGACTGGATGCGCCGCGCACTCCGGGTCGGGTTGGCCTCGCGCGGTGTCGTGTACCTGTTGCTCGGCTACCTGGTCGCGCGCATCGCGCTCGGCGCGCTCGACGGCCCGGGCACGCAGCACACGGCGAGCGGTCCCGGCGTGGCGCAGGCGATCGCGCAGCAGAGCGGCGGTCAGGTGGTGCTGGTCGTGCTCGCGGTCGGGCTGTTGCTCTACGCGCTGTTCAGCCTGGTGGACGCGCTGCTGCACCACGACGCCGAGGGACCGGCGGCCAAGCGCTGGGGCGATCGCGCCTTGTCGGCGTGGGGCTTCGTCGTCTACGGACTGTTCAGCGGCTACTGCTTCGTCACCGCGTCCTCGCCACCGAAGGGCCCGAGCGCCCCGAAGTCCCATGAACAGGACACCCAGTGGTCGGAGCGGGTGCTCGATTGGCCGGGCGGGCAGTTCTGGCTGGCCCTGCTCGGGTTCGTGTTGCTCGCGATCGGCGTGTTCCTGCTGTCGCGGACATTGCGGCGCAGCTTCCGCGAGCGACTGCCGCGCAAGGACATGGGGCCGTGGACGTGGCAGCTTGCCGTGGGCCTGGGTACGAGCGGCTACTTCGGACGAGCACTGCTGTTCGGGGTGGTCGGCTGGTACGTCGTGAACGCGGCAATCGAGAACGATCCACGCCACGGCCAGGGCGTCGACGGATCTGTCCGCATGCTCGCTCGCAGCACCGCCGGGCCGCCGCTGCTCTGGGTGCTTGCGATCGCGCTGATGTTCTACGGCCTGTACATGTTCGTCGAGGCTCGATACCGACGCGTTGGATGACGACGCGCCCCGGTGACCTGACCCGAGCCGCAACCAAGCGGCTCGATCGCCTCGTGGGCGGCCCCGCCCGGCGGCACGTCGTCGTCGTGTTCGCCGCCGTGCTCGCTCTCGACAGCGCCGACAAGGCCACCATCGGCGTCAACGCCACCAAGCTGCAGCAGGGCCTGGGCATCGACCGGTCACAGATCGGGCTGCTGCTCGCGGTGAGCAGTCTCGTCGGGGCCGCCGCCACGATTCCCGCCGGCATGCTCGTCGACCGGATCTGCCGGACGAGGCTGCTCGCCTGGGCGGTCGCGTGCTGGGCCGGCGCCATGGTCCTGTCCGGGCTGGCGACCGGCTACCTGTTCCTGCTGCTCAGCCGGGTCGCGCTGGGCTGCGTCACCGCCGCGGCCGCCCCCGCGATCGCGTCCATGATCGGCGACTACTTCCCCCGCAACGAACGCGGGCGGGTCTACGGCTACGTGCTGTCCGGCGAGCTCATCGGTGCCGGCTTCGGGTTCGTCGTTGCGGGTGAGTTCGCGAACCTGTCGTGGCGCGCGCCGTTCCTCGTGCTGGCCCTGCCGAGCGCGCTGGTCTGCTGGCTGGTGCTGCGGCTTCCCGAACCGGAGCGCGGCGGTGCCAGCCGACTACCGGACGGCGCGGACGACTTCGACGACACCATCGGCAACTCGGAGGGGATGCAGGCCGCCGACGAGCCCGCGGCGGACTTGACGCTCTGGCAGGCGGTGCGGCACGTGCTGAGCATCCGGACGAACGTGGTGCTGATCGTGGCGTCCGCGCTGGGCTACTTCTACTTCTCCTGCCTGCGCGGATTCGGCGTCGAGTTCGTCCAGAGGCACTACAACGTCGGGCAGAGCATGTCGTCCCTGGTGATCCTGCTGCTCGGCACCGGAGCGCTCGCCGGTGTTCTGTCCGGTGGCCGCATCGCCGATCGGTTGCGCGAGCGCGGACGGCTGTGCGCACGCATCGAGGTTCCCGGCGTCGCCGTGCCGCTGTCGGCCCTGCTGTTCATCCCTGCGCTCATCACCACGACGCTGTGGCTGGCCATCCTGCTGCTGATCGTCGCGGCCCTGTTCCTCGGGATGTCCAACCCCCCGTTGGACGCGGCCCGCCTCGACATCATGCGTCCCGAGCTGTGGGGGCGCGCCGAAGCGGTCCGCTCGGTGCTGCGGTCCAGCGCGGACGCGGTGGCTCCGGTCCTGTTCGGGGTGATTTCCGAGTCGGTGTTCGTGGGCCGGCGCGCGCTGGAATACACGTTCCTGCTGATGCTGATCACGATGTTCGCTGCCGGCGCCGTGGTGCTCACGATCGGCCGGCGCACCTTCCCGCACGACTTGCGGAACGCGGATCGTCTGCGGCGGTGATATCGGTGTTTGTGCCGCCCAGCCCACGGGTAGCCCCGAGGCGTACAACAGCGTACGAAAAGCGATCTGGCGGGAGACGTCCGATGGCACAAGATCCACGTACACACACAGAGGAAATCGGTCGACACCCGGCACCGGGTCACGACGGCGCCGGAGCCCAGGGCGGCGCGCACAGCACCGCCTACCGCTCCTGGGAGGAGCTCGCGATCGCCCAGGACGAAGATGCCTGGCGCGCGCGCAGCAGGGTGTTCCTGACACCGATCGCCGCGCCGTCCATCATGGGACTGTTCGGGTTCATGATCGCGACGCTGATGGTCGGCGCCTGGCAGGCGGGCTGGTACGGAAACGCCGACACGCCGCTGACCATCTGGCCGTTCGCGCTCGTGGCCGGCGGAATCCTGCAGTCGATCGCCGCGGTCGCCAGCTTCCGTGCACGCGACGGCGTCGCCGTCGCGGTGCACACGGCCTGGGGCTCGTTCTGGATCGGCTGGGGCATCATGCAACTGCTGGTGGCGACGGGTGTCATGCTGCCGATCGCGCTCGGCACTGTAAGCGCCTCGTTCGGCATCTGGTTCGTCGCACTGACCCTGGTGACGACGATGGGCATGCTCGGTTCGCTCGCCCAGAGCGTCGGGCTGTTCGCCGTGCTCGGCTCGCTGAGCGCGGGCTCGGCCCTGACCGCTGCCGGCTTCTTCGCGGGCAGCCTGGGCACACTGCGCGCCGGCGGCTGGCTGTTCGTCATCGCGGCGGCGGCGGCGTGGCTCGTGGCCGGGGCGATGACGCTCGAGCACGCGTTCGGGCGCACCATCATCCCGCTCGGCAAGTGGTCGATGGCGGCGAACATCCCGGGCCGCAGTCCGACCGTCCCGATCGCGTACCCGTCGGGCATGCCTGGGGTACGGGTCGGGCAGTGAGTCGGTAGTGAACTAGGCCGCCGTTGCTCCAGCAGCGGCTGCGTGCAGAGCACGGAGTTGGCGAATGGAGCCGGTGAGTCTGGTCATCGCAGCGGTGGCCGCGTGCTGTAACGCGTTTTCCAGCGTGATGCAGCGCAAGGCCAACCGTCAGGCGATGAAACAGCCTGCAGGGCGGCGCTTCGGCGTCGCCCTGCTGCTGCGTCTGGTCGAGAACCGGGCGTGGCTGCTCGGCATCGCGGCCATGATCGCGTCCTTCTTGCTGCAGGCCACCGCGCTGAGCATCGGCACGCTGTCCGCCGTCGAACCGGTGCTGGTGATCGAACTCCCGCTGACGCTGATCCTGAGCGCCTGGCTGCTGCACCATCCGCTGCCGCCGCGCGATTGGGGAACGTCCGCCGCGATGGCGGTCGGGCTGGCCGGTTTCATCGTCGCGCTCGCCCCGTCCGGCGGCGAGGCCGCCAAGGTGGACGAGCTCGTCTCCGTGCTCGCGACCGGCGCGACGGTGGCGGCCATCGCCGCGGCGGCCACGTTCGCCCGCTACGGCCCGGATCGTTCGCGGGCCGCCGTGTTCGGTGCCGCCGCCGGTGCCGGCTTCGGGCTGACCGCGTCACTGATGAAGATCGCCGTTTCACACCTGACGGCGGACGGCGTCATCGGCCTGCTGCAGACGTGGGAGACGTACGGGACGATCGCGGCGGGCGTCGCGTCCGTGGTGCTCGTGCAGGCCGCGCTGCACGCGGGGACGCTCGTCGCCGCGCAGCCGGGCATCACCCTGCTGGATCCGCTGATCTCGGTGCTGTGGGGTACGGCCGTCGTCGGCGAGCAGACGCGCACCGGCCTATCCCTGATCGGGGCGGTTGCGGGCGGCTTCGTGATCGCGGCCGCCGTCGTCATCCTGTCGCGGGTTTCGCCCTCGTCCGAGGCGGGTAGTTCTGGCGAAGCCGGTTGAATCGCAGCCGAGCGCCGTCGTGGGGCCGGGCCGAGTGGGGACGATCGACGATCTCGATGAGCTGACCGATCTCGTCAGCGGTGATACGCGCATCTACATCCGGTACTCGGGCGGACCCGAAAAGGACGCCGAGCACGACAGCATGGACTACGAGGCGGGCGTGCCGCTGCCCGGGCTGCCGGTGACGAACCTGTGGCCGGAGCCGTGGTGGCCGCGCGAGCCGATCGACTGGATCGCGCGCCGGGTGTGCAAGTACCTGGACCTGGCCGAGAACGCGCCGGACCGCCGTCCGTGGGTCCTCACCGGCAAGGTCGCCGGGTACGGGCCGGACCACGAGCCGCTGGTCACCGACGTCGAGCCGATCGCATGGATCGGCGAGCGCGCCGTCGAACAGGCGCACGAGCGCTACCTGCAGCACTTCGAGGTCGGGCGCGACTCGACCGGACGAACCTAAAACACTTACACACAAGGAGATCCGCGATGAAGGCAGTGACCTGGCAGGGCAAGCGCGACGTTCGCGTCGAGGAGGTTCCCGATCCCAGGATCGAGCAGCCGACCGACGCCGTCATCCGCGTGACGAGCACGAACATCTGCGGCTCCGACCTGCACCTGTACGAGGTGCTGAGCGCATTCATGGAACCGGGCGACATCCTCGGCCACGAGGCGATGGGAATCGTCGAGGAGGTCGGCAGCGAGGTAACCCACGTCAAACCTGGCGATCGCGTCGTGATCCCGTTCCAGATGTCCTGCGGGCACTGTTTCATGTGCGATGAGCGGCTCTACTCGCAGTGCGAGACGACGCAGGTACGCGAGTACGGCTCGGGTGCGGCCCTGTTCGGCTACTCGAAGCTGTACGGCGAGGTCCCCGGCGGACAGGCCGAATACCTGCGCGTGCCGCAGGCCCAGTTCACGCCGATCAAGGTGCCGCACGAGTTGCCGGACGAACGCTTCGTCTACCTCTCGGACGTGCTGCCGACCGCGTGGCAGGCCGTCGAATACGCGGGCGTGCCCAAGGGTGGCACGGTGGCCGTCCTCGGGCTCGGTCCGATCGGCGACATGTCCAGCCGGATCGCGCTGCACCACGGCGCGCGGGTGATCGGCGTCGACATGGTGCCCGAGCGCATCGGCCGAGCGGCGTCGCGCGGTGTCGAGACCCTCGATCTCAACGAGCACGGCGACGATCTCGGTGATGTCATCCGGGAGATGACCGGCGGGCGGGGCGCGGACTCGGTGATCGACGCGGTCGGCATGGAGGCGCACGGTTCCGCCGTCCCGAAGCTGGCGCAGACGCTGACGGGACTGTTGCCGGACAAGATCGCCGAACCGCTTATGCAGCGCGTGGGCGTCGACCGGTTGACCGCGCTCTACACCGCGATCGACATCGTCCGCCGAGGCGGCACGATCTCGCTGTCCGGGGTGTACGGCGGCGCTTCAGATCCGCTGCCGCTGCTGACGATGTTCGACAAGCAGTTGCAACTTCGGATGGGCCAGGCGAACGTGAAGCGCTGGGTGGACGACATCCTGCCGCTGCTGCTGGACCCCGACAGTGACCCACTCGGCGTCGACGACTTCGCCACGCACCGCATCCCGCTCGACGAGGCACCGCAGGCGTACGAGACCTTCCAGAAGAAGCAGGACGGCATGGTCAAGGTTGTCATGCACCCGTGAACCGGTTGAGCCGACCGCCCCGCGCTCAACGCCGGTGGGCGCGGACCACCGCGGCCATGTCGTCCGAGCCACCGCCGGACTCGACCACCGCGGCCATGTCCGCACGGATCGCGTCGGCGAACGCGGCCCCCATGCCCAGCCGCCGCTGCGCGTCGACGATCAGGCCGGCGTCCTTGGCGGCGGAGGCCACGGTGAAGCCGACGGGCGCGTCGCCGCCGAGCATCGCCGCGCCCTTCAGGTGCGCATAGGGCGAATCCGTCGGCGTCCCGTCGATCGCCTCGAGGAACAGCGAACCGTCCAGCCCGAAGCGTTCGGCGAGCGCAATCGCGGTAGCGGTGGCGTCGGTCAGCGCGAGCACCCAGGTGTTGACGGCGAGCTTGAGCCGGCTGCCCTCGCCCGCGGCGCCGAGGCCACCGAACACCGTGCCCAACTCCTCGAAGACGGGCCGGCACCGCTCGATCGCATCGGCCGGTCCCGAGGCGAGCACGCGTAGCTTGCCGTCTTCGGCCGGCTTGCGCGTGCCCAGGACCGGTGCGTCCAGGTACGTCACGCCGTGCTGCGCGGCCAGGTCGGCCAGCAGATCGGCTCCCGCGTCACCCACGGTGCTCATCTGCGCCCATACCGTGCCGTCCGCGAGTGCCGGCAGCACCGGGCCCATCACGTCGGCGATCACGTCGGCATCAGTGAGCATCGTGATCACCACGTCGGCACCTGTCGCCGCGCCGGCTGGCGAGTCGGCCACGATCGCGCCATCGGCCGCGAGCGGCTCAGCCTTCTCGCGCGTCCGGTTCCACACCGTCGTCGCGAAGCCCGCGCCGAGCAGCCGCCGCGCCATCGCCGAGCCCATGATCCCCGTGCCCAGCAGGGCAATCCTGTTCGTCTCCGGTGGTTGCGTCATGGCGCTGATATACCCGCGGGTGGCGCGGGTAGACGCTTTGTGACGGGTGCTCGAACCTCGAACAACGCAGGCGGCGCTCCGTTGTGTGAGAGGCAGTGCATGAATGCGTCGCCGTTGACCGAACGCGACCCCCGATTGCCTGAGTACGCCGCCGAGCTGGCGTCCTCGCTGCGCGGCGCCATCGAGGGCGAGGTGCGCTTCACTCCGGGCGACCGTGCGCTCTACGCGTACGACGCGTCCGTGTTCAGACAGCCGCCGATCGGCGTTGTCCTCCCCCGCAGCGCGGCGGACGTCGAGGCCGCCTTGGCAGTCTGCCGCCGTTTCGGCGCACCGGTGTTCGGACGAGGCTGCGGCACCGGTCTGGCCGGGCAGACGGTGAACGCAGCCGTCGTCTTCGACTTCTCCAAGTACCTGCACGACATCGTCGAGCTCGATCCGCAGAGCCGGCAGGCGCGCGTCCAACCAGGCGTGATCTGCGACCAGCTGCGCGACGCCGCCGAGGAGCACGGGCTCACGTTCGGACCCGATCCCGCCACGCACGATCACGCGACACTCGGCGGGATGATCGGCAACAACTCGTGCGGGACGCACTCGGTAATGGCCGGCAAGACCGTCGACAACATCGATGAGCTCGACGTCCTGACCTATGACGGCACCCGGATGCGGGTCGGCGCCACCAGCGAGGTCGAGCTGCAACGGATCATCGCGGCCGGCGGACGTCGCGGCGCCATCTACGCAGGACTGCAACGGATCCGCGACACCTACGCGGACGCGATCCGCACCGGTATGCCGAAGATCCCCCGCCGCGTGTCCGGCTACAACCTCGACCAGCTGCTGCCCGAGAACGGATTCCACGTCGCGCGCGCCCTCGTCGGCTCGGAGTCCACCTGCGCCCTGACCCTCGAGGCCACCTGCCGGCTGGTGCATTCACCGCCCGAGCGCTCGCTGGTCGTGCTCGGATATCCGGACATACCGTCGTCCGGGGACGACGTCGCCGCGCTGATGGAGTTCGACCTGATCGCGCTGGAGTTCATGAGCCGCGAGGTGATCGAACACCTGCACGCGAAGGACTTCGACTTCGGCGGCGAGGAACTGCTGCCCGACGGGAACGGCTGGCTGCTGGTCGAGTTCGGCGGTGAGACCAAGCAGGAGGCGAACGACAAGGCCGAGCAGCTGTTCGCCGCACTCGCGAAGCGCAAGAACGCGCCGACCCACAAGCTCTTCGAGGACCCGCACGAGGAATCGCTGGTGTGGGAGGCGCGCAAGCACGGGGTCGGCTCGACCCGCATGCCGCTGTCCCTCGGCGGGCACCAGGGCTGGCCGAACTGGGAGGACGCCGCCCTACCGCCCGAGGACATGGGGAACTACCTGCGCGACTTCGAGAAGCTGCTCCAGCGGCACGGCCGGGACGGCGTGATGTTCGGGCACTGGGGCCAGGGCTGCATTCACTGCCGCATCGACTGGGACCTGCGCACCGCCGACGGGATCACCGAGTACCGCCGGTTCATGGAGGAGGCCGCGGACCTCGTCGTGTCACACGGCGGCTCGCTGTCCGGCGAGCACGGCGACGGTCACGGCCGTGCCGAGCTGTGGCCCAAGATGTTCGGCCCGGAGCTGATGCGCGCCTTCGAGGATTTCAAGCGCATCTGGGATCCGGACGAGCTGATGAACCCGCACAAGCTCATCGACCCGTACCCGCTCGACTCGCACCTGCGCGAGGGATCGGACTACCGGCCGGTGCAGCTGTCGACCGTGTTCCGGTACCCGCACGACGAGGGCAGCTTCAGCGCTGCCGCCGGCCGCTGCTTCGGCGTCGGCGCGTGCCGGCACGAGTCCGGCGGAATCATGTGTCCGAGCTTCATGGTCACCCGCGAGGAGAAGCACTCGACGCGCGGACGGGCCCGCTTGCTGCAGGAGATGACCCAGGCCGACGGGCCGATCGAGAAGCGCTGGCGCAGCGAGGAGGTCAAGGAGTCGCTCGACCTGTGCCTGGCCTGCAAGGGCTGCCGCGGCGACTGCCCGGTGCGCGTCGACATCGCCACCTACAAGGCGGAGTTTCTGCACCACCACTACAAGCGCCGGCTCCGGCCACGACAGGCGTACGCGCTCGGCCTGATCGACAAGTGGGCACGGCTGGCCGCGCACGCGCCGCGGCTGGTCAACGGCATCACCCACGCACCCGGACTCCGCGCGGCGGTGAAGGCGGCGGGCGGCGTGGCGCAGGAACGCGACGTCCCCCGGTTCGCGACGCAGACGTTCACCGACTGGTTCGCCGGGCACACCGCCCGCGACCCCGACGCTCCACCGGTGCTGCTCTGGCCGGACACGTTCACCAACTACTTCTCCCCCGACATCGGCAAGGACGCGGTCGCGGTACTCGAGGCCGCGGGATATCGCGTCGTGCTGCCCGGCAAACCGCTGTGTTGTGGACGCCCCCTTTACGACTACGGGATGCTGACGCTGGCCCGGCGCTACCTGCGCCGGGTGCTCGGGGAGCTGGCGCCACTGCTCTCGGCCGGCGTTCCGGTCGTCGGCCTGGAACCCAGCTGCCTGACCGTCTTCCGCGACGAGCTGACCAACCTGTTTCCCGAGGACGGCGACGCGCAGCGCCTGCACGCGCAGAGCTTCGTGCTCTCCGAGTTCCTGGACCAGCGCGCGTCCGAATGGCCGCTGCCGCGACTGCACCGCAAGGCTCTCGTCCAACCGCACTGCCATCACCATTCGGTGCTGGGCTTCGACACCGAACAGCACCTTCTGGAACGCATGGGATTGGACGTCGAACTGGCCGAGGCCGGCTGCTGCGGCATGGCGGGCAGCTTCGGCTACGAGGCCGGCGAGCGGTACGAGGTGTCCAAGGCCGCCGGCGAGCGCGCACTGCTGCCCAAGGTCCGGTCCGCCGGCGGGGACACGCTCGTGCTCGCGGACGGGTTCAGCTGCCGCAGCCAGATCGTGTCCGGAAGCGATCGCGAGGGGCTGCACCTCGCGCAGGTGATCGCAATGGCGATTCGCGCAGGACAAGACGGAAGGAGAGCATCATGACGCACACGAACGGAGCGGTTGCCGAACCGCAGATGGACCTGCACCAGAGCTGGACGATGGCCGGGCCCGTCATCTCACACCTGCCGGACGCGCAGGTGCAACAACTGCGCGAGGTCTCCGAAGCATCCATCGGCGAGCCCGGCCCGATGAGCCTGTGGGGCTTCGCGGTCGCCACCCTGCTCGTCGCGCTGCCGATCTCGAGCGTGATGCCGCTGACGACCTCGCTCGCGGCGGTACCGGCCCTGCTCGTCTTCGGCGGGATCGGCCAGTTCATCGGTGGCCTCGTCGCGTACCGCAAGGGCAACACGTTCGCCGCGACGGCATTCTGCTCGTTCGGAGCGAACAACGTCGTGGTGTCCACCTTCTTCCTGTTCCAGGCGATCGGCACGTTCCCGAAGAACAGCGACACGAACCTGTTCCTGGCGATCGACCTGTTCTGCTTCGCCTACATCGCGTTCATCCTGTTCCTGGCCTCGCTCAAGCTGAACGCCTCGTTCATGCTGACGCTGCTCGCGCTGTTCCCGGGCTATGGCCTGGCCGCCTGCGGAAGCATCAGCAGCCTGCCCGTCGTAATCGGCCAAATCGGTGGCTGGTTCCTGATCTGCTCGGCCGGTTTCGCGTTCTACGCCGGCGGCGCGCTCGCGCTCAACAGCACCTACGAGCGCACCGTGTTGCCCATGTTCTCGCGCGCCTGAGCCGACGACCACCGCGATAGGAGTATTTCCGAATGAGCGAGGACCGCACCGCTTCTGACGTCATGGTCGAGCGCCTGATCGAGTGGGGCGTCGACACGATCTTCGGGCTCCCCGGAGACGGCATCAACGGCTTCATGGACGCCCTGCGCACCCGGCACGACCAGATCAAGTACATCCACGTGCGGCACGAAGAGGTGGCCGCGATGGCCGCCGTCGGGTACGCGAAGTTCACCGGCAAGCTGGGTGTCTGCTTCTCGACGGCGGGACCGGGTGCGGCGCACCTGCTGAACGGCCTGCTCGACGCGCGCGTGGAACAGGCGCCAATCCTGGCGATCACCGGCATGAGCTATCACGACCTGATCGGCACGAGCTACCTGCAGGACATCAACACCGACTACATGTTCAACGACGTCGCGCTCTACAACCAGCGGATCATGGGCCCGTCGCACGTCACCAACGTCGTCGACTTCGCGGTGCGCACGGCGCTCACCCAGCGCGGCCCGTCGCACATCGCGTTCCCGATCGACTACCAGGCGGCCCCTGCTGGGTCGGACATGCGCTTCGACCGCAACGTGCCGGGCCACACCAGCACGGCGTACCGCCCGCCGATCCAGGTGCCGCAGCGCCAGGACCTCGACGCGGCGGCGGCGGTCCTCACCGGCAAGACCAAGGTCGCGATCCTGGCCGGGGCGGGCGCGCGCGGGGCCGGTACCGAGCTGGAAGCCGTCGCCGAGAAGCTCGGCGCGCCGATCATCAAGGCGCAGCTCGGCAAGGACTGCGTCCCGGACGATTCCCCTTACACCACCGGGCCGATCGCGCTCGTCGGGTCGCGTCCGAGTGAGGAGGCGCTGGAGCAGTGCGACGCGCTGCTGATTGTCGGCTCGACGATGCCGTACATCGAGTTCTACCCGTCACCCGGTCAGGCGGTGTGCGTCCAGATCGACGACAAGCCCGACCGTATGGGCCTGCGCTATCCCGTGGACGTTCCGCTGTGCGGTGACGCGCGCGCCACCCTTTCCGCGCTGCTGCCGCTGCTCGCCCGCAACGACGACCGCGCCTTCTTGAAGCAGGCTCAGGACGGCATGGGCGAGTGGTGGGCGCTGATGGACGAGCGGGGCACCAGCACGGACGTGCCGATGAAGCCGCAGGTGCCGGCACACGCGGTGAGCGAGGCGCTCGCACCGGACGCGATCGTGTGCGGTGACTCCGGCACGGTCACGACCTGGTCCGCGCGGCAGATCAAGGTGCGCCGCGGGCAGTCGTACTCGTTCTCCGGCACCAACTGCTCGATGGCTGCGGGTCTGCCGTACGCGATCGGCGCGCAGGCGGCCTACCCCGACCGCCAGGTGGTGGTGTTCACCGGCGACGGCTCGTTGACCATGCAGCTCGGAGACTTCCTGACCGCGGTGCAGCACCAGTTGCCGATCAAGCTGATCGTCATCAAGAACGACACGCTCGGCCTGATCAAGTGGGAGCAGATGGTGTTCCTCGGCAACCCCGAGTACGGCGTCAACTTCGCGCCGCTGGACTTCGTGAAGTTCGCCGAGGCCTGCGGCGCCCGCGGCGTCCACATCGAGGACCCCACCAAGTGTGCCGATCAGATGCGCGAGGCGCTGGCCATGGACGGGCCGGTGATCATCGAATGCGTCGTCGACCCGCACGAACCGCCCATGCCGGCGAAGGTCAAGTCCAAGCAGGTCAAGATGCTCGCGCAGGCCCTGCGGGAGGGAACACCGAACCGCAACCGCATCGCCCTGCAGATGGTCAAGGACGTGCTGGACGAATCCAGCTTCGAGGCCAGCCCGGGCGGCTTCATCCCGGACAAGGTCGGCCAGGCCGTGGCCGGCGTGGCGCGAAGGCTGCGCGACCGGGCGAACCCGGACCACCCCGAGTAACGGAGGTGGCCCAACCCGCACTGCGCCCCGCGCGGGAGGCGGCGTTGCTGTTGCTGACCGCGGTGGCCGCGGCGGCGGACGCGATCAGCTACCTGGGACTGGGCAAGGTGTTTCCGGCGAACATGACCGGCAACACGGTGCTGATGGGTATCGGGCTGGCCAAGCCCGACTACAGCAGCGCGGTTCGTTCGGCCGTCGCGCTCGGCGGGTTCGTCACGGGCGCTGCGCTCGCCGGGGCGATCTGGGGCAGCCACCGCACGCGTACCGCCTGCGGGCTAGCCATGGAGGCGGCCATGTTGGGCGCCGCGGCCGGGCTGTGGGCGACGCTCGGCCACCACCCGGACGGCGGCCCCCGCTACGCGTTGATCGCGCTGCTCGGTGGCGCGATGGGTGCGCAGAGCGGGGTCGCCGCCGGGCTCAGCGTCGGGGTCAGCACCACCTACATCACCGGGACGTGGACTGCGGTCAGTACCGGCGTCGCGAGGCTGCTGCGTCCACGGTCGGCGCGGGAGGACGAGATGCAGCCGCGCAGCCGGCTGTGGCGGCAGATGGCCGTCGTCGTCTGCTACTTCGGCGCCGCCCTGCTCAGCGGCTACTTGTTCGTGCACGTGTAGCTGACGTCGGCCAGCCGCCCGGTGCCGGTGCCTCGACCGTCGAGTTCGAAGTCCAGGATCCCGGTCTCGGCGACCTCGGAGGCGATGTCGGCGAGCTTGCGCTGGTGCAGGCGGCTGGCCCGGCGCAGCAGGTCGAACGCCTGGTCACGGGTGCAGGCCCGGCGCGCCATGATGATTCCCATCGCCACGCCGATGTCGCGGCTGGTCGCCAGCGCGCGCTCCAGGTTCGCAGCCTTGGCGCGGGTGTGGACGGTCTGGACGGCCGCCGCAAGTTGGGCGGCGAACAGCTGCGCGGTGCGCTGGTTGGCATCATCGAGCGCGCGGTCGGCGTACAGGTGCAGCACGAGATCGTCGAGTTCGGCGGCCAGTGGCAGGTCCAGCTCGGCCGCGCGGCCGGCTTCCGGTTCGCCCGCCGTCGCGAGCGTCATCGACCGCTCACCGCTCAGCGTGCGCACCAGTTCGGCACGCTGCACGTCCGGCACGACCTCGGTCGCGAGTCGGCACGCCGCCGGTGCAAGATCATCGATGCTGTCGAATCCGTCGAGCATCCGCGCTGCCGCAACCAGCGCATCGACTATGCCCACGCGATCGACACTCGTATTCACCTTTCTCCTCCTCCCGAATCGATCAGCTCTCCGGCACGACCTGGTCCGCCCCCTTGTCCGGACGCAGCCCTCGCCATGACGGGTGCCGTAGCCGGCCGGACTCGGTCCACTCGCCGAAAACCACCTCGCCGACCAGTTTCGGCGTCACCCAGTTGGCGTCCCGCGCGTCCGCACGCGGAACGTCCGGACGAAACGGCGACGTCTTGCGCGCCAGCCGCCCGAGCCGGGTCTGCAACTCGGCCAGCATCGAGTCGGTGAAGCCGGTTCCGACCTGCCCCACGTAGCGCAGCCCGTCCGGTTCAGGAACACCGAGCAGCAGAGATCCGATCGTGCCGCTGCGCCGTCCCTTTCCCGGGCGCCAGCCACCGATCACGACCTCCTGGGTGCGGATGTTCTTGACCTTGACCCAAGCGCCCGTGCGGCGGCCCGGAAGGTAGCGCGACCCGGTGCGCTTGGCGACGACGCCCTCCAGGCCGTGGTCCTTGCTGGCGCGCACTGCCTCCGCGCCCGTGCCGGTGAACGCAGGTGGCGTCTGCCAGGACGGGCCGTCCAGGTGCAGCCCGGCCAGCAGCTCGCGCCGCTGCGAGTACGGCAGGTCGAGCAGCGGCCGACCGTCCAGGTGCAGCAGGTCGAAGGCGAGGAACACGACTGGCGTGGCGCCGGCCAGCCGCTTCGCGGTCGCCGCCGACGCGACGTGCATGCGCTGCTGCAGCCTGCCGAAGTCGGGGCGGCCCCGCTCGTCGAACGCGACGATCTCCCCGTCCAGCAGCGCCTGGGTCGCGCCGAGTTGCTCGCCGAGGCCGCGCAATTCCGGATAGCTGGCCGTCATGTCCTTCTCGTTGCGCGAGGTCAGCGTGATCCGGCCGCCGTCGACGCGTACCAGCGCCCGCACGCCGTCCCACTTCATCTCGAACGCCCAGTTGTCCTCGTCCTTGGGCAGCGTGCCGAGCGTCGCGAGCATCGGCGTCAGCCGGTCCGGCAGCGGCTGCCAGTCCGCTCGGGCCGGCCCGTCCATGCGGTGCATCATCCAGTTCTTGCCGCGCGTCTGGAACAGCACGAAACGGCCGTCGACGCGCTCTCCGTGCAGCACGACCTTGACCTCGCGGTCCGTCCACTTCTGCAGCTCGTACTCGCCGCGGTCCCAGACGCTGACCTCGCCGGCGCCGTACTGTCCCTCGGGGATCGTGCCCTCGAAGCTCGCGTACTCGAGCGGGTGGTCCTCGACGTGCACGGCCAGCACGTTCGTCCGCGGGTCGGCCGGCAGTCCCTTCGGCACCGCCCATGAGACGAGCACGCCGTCGCGTTCGAGTCGGAAGTCCCAGTGCAGCGAGCTGGCGTGATGCTCCTGTACGACAAAGGCATTCCGGCGCTCCTTGCGGTTCCGGTTCGCCTTGGCCGCGGATCGTGGCATCGGCTCGTCGGTGCGCGCCGGATCCCGCTTGCGGCGGTACTCCCTCAGCGCATCCATATCCGGTGTCTGCCCGGGTCGGCGCGCCGTCTATCGCGTTTGATCGGTTCGGGGCGCGGGTAGCCACCAGGCATGACCAAGGCCCGCGAGATCATGACTGCTGATGTGACGTGTGTGCGTGAGAACGAGACGTTGCTCGACGCGGCACACAAGATGGCCGAGCACTCGGTGGGCGCGCTGCCGGTCTGTTCTGACAACGACCGCCTGCTCGGCATGATCACCGACCGCGACATCGTGGTGCGCGGGCTCGCTGAGGGACGCGACCCGGCCAGCACCAAGGTCGGCGAGCTGACCAAGGCGCAGAAGGAGGCGGTGACGATCGGCGCGGACGACGACGCCGAGGAGATCCTGCGCACGATGAGCAGCCACCAAGTGCGCCGGCTGCCGGTGATCGACGGGCACGACCTGATCGGCATCGTCGCCCAGGCGGACGTCGCCCGTTCGCTCCCCGACCCGCACGTCGGCGACCTGCTCGAAGCCATCTCCGTCGGCTGAGCTTGAAACCCTTTACGCGGCGGCCACTCGCCGGGTGTGGTTGATGATCAACTCGTCGGTCGCCTCCGGCAGCGTCGCGAACACCAGAGGGGCTTCGTAGATCTCGTCCGGACTGGTCGCCGCGCTCGGCACCAGGATCGTCAGCCCCGCGCCCGCGGCCATACCCGCCTGCACGTCTGCACCTGCGTCCCCGATCACCGCGCACCGCTCGACCGGTACACCGAGCGCGACAGCCGCGGATCGCACCGGCGCCTCGTCACGCGCGCTCTCGTCCCGCTGCGGGCGTACCTGCCAGGTGTCGATGGGTCCGAGCAGTTCCTCCACGCGCGGGTCGGCCTCCGCCCGCGCCGTCAGCACGCCGATCATGGCTCCCGCCGCACGCAGCCGGGCGAGTGCGCGCTCGGCGCCAGGCTGCGGCTCGGGCGGGGGGTCCTCGAGCGGGGAGTCCCGGAGCAGGGTCCCCTCCAGGTCGAAGAGCACCGCCGCGATCGGCACCGGTTCCGGCGGCGGTTGCAGTGACGGGGCGATGGCCGCCCACGGCGGCGCGTCCCGGTGCCGCAACGTGCCGCGCACGCGCTGGCCGACCGCGGTCTGCGGAATCACCAGGCTGGTCGCCGCCACCACCCACGCGGCGCGCTTGCGGCGCGAGGCGGACGCCACGGCCAGCCCCGCCACAGCGAAGGTGGCAACCCGCCGGCCGACGCCGTCGCTCCAGCGGACACGTCGGACCGGTTGGGTGCTGTGCCGGTTGCCGATGACGAACCGGTGGCCGTCCGCCACCGCTCGCAGTGCGAGTTCGGCGTCCTCCTGGAACGCCCGGCCGGGCCGTTCGTCGAAGCCGCGCATGGCCTCCAGCACACTGCGCCGGTAGGCGACGTCCGCGGTGCCTCCGCGCGCCTGCGTCGCGGCGGCGTCGGGTGGCGCAGCATCGAGGTCACCGGCCAGCGCGGCGAGCCAGTCCGGTTCGACGGTGACGTCGTCCTCCAGGAAGCAGACCCATTCGCTTCGCGTGCCGCGCCAGCCGATGTTGCGCGCGGCGGCGGCGCCGCGCCCGTCGCTGTCGAGCAGTCGCAGCCGGGCGGCCGGCCAGCCGGCGGCGGCCAGCGACAACGGCGGGTGCGGCGTACGGCGGTCGTCGACCACCACCACGTGCTCGGGTACCGGTCCGTCGCACGCGGCGAGCGACGCGAGCAGGGCCTCGAGTGAGGCCCTGCCGGTCGTCGGGATCACCAGGGTGAACGACGGCACGTCCTATCCCTTGCCGGAGATCGCATCGCGGGCACGGTCCAGCATCATCGCGAACGGCCCGGCCATCATGTTCGCGCCGGCCGACTCGACACCGGCGTGCGGACGCGTCGGGGCCATCTTCTCGGCCAGGGCCACGGCCTTGCGCATCCGCTCCAACTGATCGTCGTCCAACTCCGACTCGAGCTTGTCGAACTCCTGGTGCTCTTCTGCCTCGGCATGCTCGAGCACGTCCGCCTGCAACGTGCGCAGCTTCGTCTCGAACTCGGGCGAGGCGACGTCGAGCTTCTCCAGCTCGGACAACGTCTCCTTGGCCTCGTGCTCCTCCTTGAGCCGCGCGTCGACGACGGCGTCGCCGTTGGCGATCTCCCGCTTGGCCCGCGGGTGGACGATCTCCTCCTCGGCCGTCTCGTGCACGGCCAGAAGGCGACGCAGGTGGACGAACGCTTCTTCGCGGTCGTCGCCGGTGCTAGCCAGAACCTGCTCGAAGCCCGCCTTGATCTGCTCGTGCTGGCTCTTGAGGAAGGACACGACATCGCGGGCACTGTCGATCTGAGTCATGCTCATAGTTGCCGCTCCTAACTGGGTGAATCGTGGTATCAACGGCCTACCCGGATCGTTTGCGCGCCGAACGCCCCGGGTACCCACTCCACATGCGCGTCGTCGTCACCGGTGCGTCGGGCAACGTCGGCACCGCCCTACTGCGCCGCCTCGCGGCGGAGGGGCACGAGACCGTCGGCATCAGTCGCCGCCGACCACCCGACGAGCCGCCGTACGCAGGCGTGCGGTGGTATCAGATCGACCTCGGAGCTCGGGCCGCGCCCGCCGCGCTGACCGAGGCGATGCGCGGAGCCGATGCCGTGGTGCACCTTGCCTGGATGATCCAGCCCAGCTACGACCGCGAGGCGATGCGGCGCGCCAATCAGGACGGCTCGCGCGCCGTGCTCTCCGCGGTGCGCGCGGCCGGGGTCGGCCACCTGGTGCACATGTCGTCGGTAGGCGCTTACTCGCCGGCCGAGCGGGGCATGTGCGTGGACGAGAGCTGGCCGTGTCACGGCGTGCCCACGTCGTACTACAGCGTCGACAAGGCAGCGGTCGAGCAACTGCTCGACACCGTCGCGCCGGAGGAGTTCACGCTCAGCCGGCTCCGCCCGACCCTCATCCTCCAGCCGGGAGCAGCGAGCGAGATCGCGCGCTACTTCCTCGGCCCGCTGCTGCCGATGACGCTGGCGCGTCCGGCCCTGATGCGGCTCGTGCCGTGGCCGGAGTCGCTGTGCCTGCAGTTCGTGCACACCGACGACGTCGCCGACGCGGTCGTCCGCATCCTGCTCGACCGCATGCCGGGCGAGTTCAACGTGGCCGCGGACCCGGTCGTCGATCGGGGCACCTTCCGCGAAACGTTCGGCGGGGTCGGACCGTCGGTGCCCAGCCGCGTCCTCGGGGCCGCCGCCGGCATCAGCTGGCGACTGCGCCTGCAGCCCACCGACAAGGGCTGGGTCGACCTGGCCATCCGCGCGCCGCTGCTGGACACGACCCGGCTGCGCGCGCTCGGCTGGCAACCGCGGCATTCCGGGACGGAAACGCTGCACGAGTTCGTCGAGGCCATGCGGTACGGACGCGGCGCCCCCGGCCCGCTGCTGTATCCCAAGGGTCGCGCCAGCGGCAGGGCGCTGGCGCGGTGAGGGGCGGCTACGCCGTCAGACCCAACCGGTCGGCGAGGAACAAGAAGGCGGCGGCGTGGTCGTTCCCCGCGGTCCGCTCGCGCAGCCGCGCCCAGTCCAGCTGCTCACGCACCGCCCGCACGGACGCCAGCAGGGGCGCGAAGTCGCAGTAGTGGTCCGAGAGCGCGCCCAGCTTGTGCACCATGACCTCGGTGGCGGGCAGCACGGGCATCCGCACCGACAGCACCTCCAGCACCTCGGCGGAGTCGAACATCGTCGCGTCGACCGGGACGCCTCCCGCGCGGTGCAGCAGGTCGACCACCACGCCGTCCGTCTCCAGCTTCAGCAGCCAGTCCTCCGGCGGGCGCCGCGCGGTGAGCCCCTCGGCGGCAAGGCCGGATGCGATCGCGTCCACGTCCTGCTCGGCGATCATGAAGTCGACGTCGTGCTGCGATTCGGGACCGCCGCGGGCCCACAGCGCGTAGCTGCCGGTCAGCGCGAAGGGCAGGCCGACCTGCTTGAGAGCGGAGGCCGTTCGCTTGAGTGCCGCCCGCAGCGCGTCCGGGGTCGGTTCGCTCATTGGGTAAGCCTGCCCACATGCGACTGGCAACTTTCAACATCCTGCACGGGCGCTCCCCGGCGGACGGCGAGGTCGACCTGGACCGGTTCGCCGCGGCCGTGCGCCGGTTGGACGCCGACGTGCTGGCGCTGCAGGAGGTCGACCGGGACCAGCCGCGGTCCTTGCGCGCGGACCTGACCGCGGTTGCGGCGGACGCGATGGGCGCACGGTCGCACCGGTTCGTGGCCGCACTGGCCGGAACGCCGGGCGCGACCTGGATGGCCGCGACGGGCGACGAGCAGCCGGGCACGGCCGCGTACGGCGTCGCGCTGCTGGCACGCTACCCGGTGCACTCGTGGCAGGTGATCCGGCTCCCGCCGCTGCGGGCCCGCTTCCCGATGTGGTCGCGGGGCGCGGGACGGGTGATCATCGTGAACGAGGAGCCGCGGGTGGCGGTGGCCGGGCTCGTCGCGACGCCGTACGGGGACGTGACCTGCGCGTGCACCCACCTGTCGTTCGTGCCGGGCTGGAACGTGCTGCAACTGCGCCGGCTGCGGCGTGATCTGGCCTCGCTGCCCGGGCCGCTGGTGCTGATGGGCGATTTGAACATGTCCGGGCGGCGGCCGGCCCGCCTCACCGGGTACCGCGCGCTGGCCTCGGCACCGACGTTCCCCGCGGGGGCGCCGACGCGCCAGCTCGACCACATCCTGCTGCGCGGGTCCCTCCCGTGCGGAAACGCCGCGAGTGCCGTCGGGGTCGTCGACTCGCCGGAGCTTCCGTTGTCCGACCACCGCCCGCTGGTCGCCGATCTGACCCAGGTTTGACGCCCGACGGCCGTGGGAAGGCTACGGCCCAGCCCCCCGAACACCGGTAGAGGACTGGTTGAGATGCGACTGGCCAACAGCACCGTGCTCGTCACCGGCGCGAGCGGCGGGATCGGGGCCGAAACGGCGCGGGTGCTGGCCGACCGCGGGGCGGACGTCGTGCTGCACGGGCGCAACCGTGAGCTGCTCGACGTGCTGGCTGCCGAACTCGCCGCCCCGACCGTGGTCGCGGACCTGTCCACTCGCTCCGGCGTGGACGCGCTGATAGCGGGCGCGCGGTCGCTGGTCGGTCCCGTTGACGCCGTCGTGCACTGTGCCGGGGTCGGCTGGCGTGGCGAGGTCACCGCGATGAGCGCCGACGACGTGGCACGGCTCATCGCGGTAAACCTGCACGCTCCCATCCAGCTGACCCGCGCCTTCCTGCCGTCGATGCGGGCGGCCGGGCGCGGGCACGTGGCGTTCGTCGGCTCGATCGCCGGACTGACCGGGGTCTGCCACGAGGCGGTCTACTCGGCGGGCAAGGCCGGGCTGGACGCGTTCGCCGAGAGCCTGCGCATGGAGCTGGCCGGCAGCGGCGTGGGTGTGTCGACGCTCAGCCCGGGCGCGGTCGACACCGGCTTCTGGACGGCGCGGGGCAGCGAGTACCACCGGCGCATCCCGCGCCTGGTCGGGGCGCAGCGCGTCGCGCGACTGCTGGTCGCCGACATCGAGCACGAGCGATCGAACCGGATCGTGCCGCGATGGCTCGCGCTTGCGCCGTTCACGCGCGCCCTCGCCCCGTCCGCGTACCGCCATCTGGCCACGCGCTTCGGCTGATCAACTTTGCGTGTTTGACTCGCCGACGGGGCGGGGTAGCCAGTTGGTGTGCATACCTGTTTCCGAGCGACCGATGCGTATCCGCAAGTCGACGACGCGATCATCGACCTCGACCTCGACGGGCCGCGCGCGACGCTGATCGCGTCGGGCCGGCTCGGTCCTCGCTCCGCGGGAGTGCTGCGCACGATGCTCGACGCGCTGGACGCGGTGCCCAATCCCATCCACGTACGGGCCGACGGTGCCCGCGAGGTCGCGGACGAGTTCGTATCGGCCCTGTTCGAGGCACAGGTACGGCGCCGGCACCTCGAGCTGCCTGGACTCGTCCTCGACGGGGCGGGCGCCGCGAGCGACGACGAGGACGGCGGCGCGGGCGCCGAGGTACTCCGCGCCGCTGTGCGCGCGTGGGACGTCCCGTCTGGGCGCCCGGAAACCCTCCTCGGCTGACTGGCAGCTTGTCTTGATGCAGGTTTTACCGCCTTGGCGGCACGCGGGCCCGGAGTTAGCTTTGCCGCGAAGGAGGGTCATGACGGAGATCGCGCGGCGCCTGATCGACGGCAGCGGAACGCTGGTCGTCACGCTCGGGGGTGCGCACGAAGATGTCACCGTCAGCGCCATCGGCGAGTTCGACCTGACGAACAGCGGGAACATCGCCGCGATCCTCGCCGAGCGGCTTCGTGCCGGCGCGCGCTCGGTTCGGCTGGACCTCTCCGGCGTCACCTTCGTCGACGCCACCGCGGTGAGCGCGATCGTGCAGGCGCGGACGCTGTACCGCGCGCGCCGGACCCCGCTGCGCATCACCGGCCAGCACGGAATCGTGGCGCGGGTGCTGGCACTGAGCGGGGTTCGCACCGGCACGACGAGCTCGCCGGCTCAGGTCAGCGCGGCCTCTGCCGGATCCTGACCGGACTCGACCACCCGCACGGCCAGCTCGCGCAGCTTGAGGTGATGCCGCTGCGACACGGCCACCAGTTCGGCGAAGGCCTGGTCCGACGTGAGGCGGTGCCGCTCCATCAGGATCCCGCAGGCCTGCCCGATCACCTGCCGGGTATCGATGGCCCTGCGCAGGTTGTCCAACTTGTCGGCGTACGCGAGGGCCATGCCGGCACGCGAGGCGAACATCGGCAGCACGAGCTCGCTGACCTCGCTGAACGCGTCCGGTCCGCTCGCATACACGGTGAGGGCGCCGCGCGCGCTGTGCCCGATCGCGAGCTCGCAGGCCAGCAGGCTGCGCGCCCCCGCCTCGGCGGCTGCAGCCGCGAACGCCGGCCAGCGCGGGTCGCCCGCCAGGTCGTCGCACCGCACCGCGCTGGCGCCCGCCGCGATGTCGAACAGCGGGCCGGCACCTCCGGTGAACTGCGCCGTCTCGCAATCGCGCGCCACATCGTCCGTCGCGGCGGCACACACGGGCTGTTCGCCCGCGAGCGACACCGCGGCGTGCTCCGCTCCCGGGACGAGCCGGAGCACCAGCTCCAGGATCCGGCCGACCATCGGCTCGGCCCGGTCGTCGGTGCGCACCTGGGCCGCGAGATCCGCGCGAGCCAGTAGCAGCAGCCGGGTCAACGCCGCCTCGGCAGCGGCAGCGCTGTCGGTCGTGACGTCGCGCTCGGCGGACGTGGTCACCGGCGAACTCCTGACAGGAACAAGATGATCGATGCGCGGCTGACGGGACGGTCGACGTCGACCGCCCGTGTCCGCCTGGCTTCCTGTCAAGCCCGCGCGAGCTTACTGTGACCCGGTTGCATGATCAACAACACCTCCTGCTGTGACGTGAGCCCGGTCGCACTACGCGGAGGCCCGCAGCTTCGGCAGCACGTGGTCGCGGTAGAAGTCGAAGAAGCCGTGGATCTCGGTCTCGCGCTCGCGCCCGCCCATCTGCGAGATGTAGATCTCGTCGTAGCCCGCCTCGGCGTACGGGCGGAAGGCGTCGAGGTGGCGGTCCAGGTCTGCGCCGTACGCGATCGAGTCCCGGGTCATGTCTTCGCTCACCAGCCCACTCGCCTGCTCGAAGTGTTTCGGGCTCGGCAACACCTGGGACAGCTCGCCGGGCAGTCCCGAGTTGGCCCACAGCCGGTGCGCGGTCGCCACCGCGGCCTCGTCGTCGGTGCCCCAGCACACCTTGTAGCCGGCCTGAGTCGGCTTGCCCGCCCCTCCTGAGTCCCGCCACAGCGCCATCAGGTCGTCGTCCGGCATGGTGCTGATGTAGCCGTCGCCGATGCGCGCGGCCAGCCGGGTGGACTTGGGGCCGAACCCCGACAGGTAGATCGGCGGCGGCTGGTCCGGGATGGTGTAGATGCGTGCGTGCTCGACGGTGTAGTGCTTGCCCTCGAACGTGACGAAGTCGCCGTTCCAGAGCTGACGGATCACCTCGACGGCCTCCTCCAGCATCTCCAGGCGACGGTCGATGCCGGGGAACCGTGCGCCGGTGATGTGCTCGTTCAGCGCCTCGCCGGATCCCAGTCCGAGCACGAACCGTCCGTCCAGCAGCACCGCGCTGGTGGCCGCCGCCTGGGCGATAACAGCCGGATGGACGCGCATCGTCGGGCACGTGACGGCCGTGGTCACCGGCAGCGAGCAGACCTGCGAGACCGCTCCGATGAGCGACCAGACGAACGGGCTCTGGCCCTGCTCGTCGTTCCACGGATGGAAGTGATCGGAGATCCACAGCGCCTCGAACCCGGCGCGCTCAGCGAGCTGCGCCTGCTCGATCAGCTCGGCCGGCGTGTACTCCTCGCAGGACAGGAAGTATCCGATTCGCATGGGCCGGTTCTGCCCGGGCTGCATTCGGGGCTAACCCGCGATCGCACCGTTGCGGACGGCTGAGTGAGATCGGCGTGCAATTGGGTAGGACCGAGGCAACATGACCGACCTGCGCCCTCGTCCCGAGATCCATGAGCATCCTGCGCCTGTCTTCGCGCAGGAGCCCGTGCAACGGACCAGCCGCGCCGAGTGGTTCCTGCGGCTGCTGCGCACCACCGACCACAAGATCATCGGCCGGCTGTACATGGTCACGTCGCTGGGCTTCTTCATGGTCGGCGGCGCGCTGGCCATGCTGATGCGTGCCGAGCTGGCCCGTCCGGGGATGCAGTTCCTCTCACCCGAGCAGTACAACCAGCTGTTCACGATGCACGGCACGATCATGCTGCTGCTGTTCGCGACACCGATCGTGTTCGCGTTCGCGAACCTGGTGCTGCCGCTGCAGATCGGATCGCCGGACGTCGCGTTCCCGCGGCTGAACGCGTTCAGCTACTGGCTCTTCCTCTTCGGCGGCCTCACGGTGCTGTCCGGCTTCGCGACCCCGAACGGCGCGGCCGACGCGGGTTGGACGATGTATGCGCCGTTGAACGACGAGGCGAACTCGCCGGGCTCGGGCACCAACCTGTGGATCATCGGTCTCGTCATCGCGGGACTGGGGACGATCCTGGCCGCCGTCAACATGATCACCACCGTGATCTGCCTGCGCGCGCCCGGTATGACGATGTTCCGGATGCCGATCTTCACCTGGAACATCCTGGTGACGAGCATCCTGGTGCTGCTGGCCTTCCCGATCCTGACATCCGCGCTGCTCGTACTGTGGATCGACCGCAACATGGGCGCGCAGGTGTTCACGTCGAACAACGGCGGGGCGATGCTCTGGCAGCACCTGTTCTGGTTCTTCGGGCACCCCGAGGTGTACATCGTGGCGCTGCCGTTCTTCGGCATCGTCACCGAGGTCATCCCGGTGTTCAGCCGCAAGCCGCTGTTCGGCTACAAGGGCATGGTGCTGGCCACGTTCTCGATCGCCGGACTGTCGATGACGGTGTGGGCGCACCACATGTTCACGACCGGAGCCGTTCTACTCCCATTTTTCAGCGTTATGACGTTCCTGATCGCGGTCCCGACCGGCATGAAGTTCTTCAACTGGATCGGGTCGATGTGGCGGGGAGCGGTCACGTTCGAGACCGCCATGATGTTCTCGCTCGGCTTCATGGTGACCTTCCTGTTCGGCGGCCTCACCGGCGTCCTGCTGGCCAGCCCCGCACTGGACTTCCACGTGTCGGACACGTACTTCGTCGTGGCGCACTTCCACTACGTGCTGTTCGGCACGATCGTGTTCGCGGTGTTCTCCGGCTTCTACTTCTGGTTCCCGAAGTTCACCGGCCGGTTCCTGGACGAGCGCCTCGGCAAGGTGCACTTCTGGCTGACCTTCATCGGCTTCCACCTCACGTTCCTGGTGCAGCACTGGCTCGGTGCCGAGGGCATGCCGCGCCGGTACGCCGACTACCTGCCGACGGACGGGTTCACCACCCTGAACACGGTGTCGACGATCGGCTCGTTCGTGCTCGGCGCGTCGATGATCCCGTTCGTGTGGAACGTCTACCACTCCTACCGCTACGGCGAGGTGACGCACGTCGAGGATCCCTGGGGCTTCGGGAACTCGCTGGAGTGGGCGTCGCCGACGCCACCCGCCCGGCACAACTTCACGTCCATCCCGCCGATCCGCTCCGAGCGGCCGGCGTTCGAGTACCACTACCCGGACCTGGTCGACCGGCTGCGGGTGGAGGCCCACCAGCACTGACGGAAGGAGCCCTCGATGGCCGCCTCAGCTGACAGCGACTTGCCCGCGGGCCTGCGCTACATGGTCGAACACGGTCACGCGGCTGACGGTAGCCACGCGCTGAACACCGAGCCGACCCAACACCTGGTCAATCCGCGCGCGGAGAACCCCACCCGGCACCCGGCAGTCGCGGACTGGGTGCGCGGCCGCGTCCAGGCCGACGAGCAGATGCGCAGCGCGAAGGAGGCGTCATGACGAACCTGTCCCAATGGCCGGTGCTCAAGCAGTTGAGCGGCCCTGACCGGCTGGGCCTGCGCGCGGCGGCGAAGTCCCGGCCGACCTCGGAGCTGGAACCACGGACGGTCACCGCCGACCGGGTCGTGAAGTCGATCTGCCCGTACTGCGCGGTCGGCTGCGGCCAGAACGTCTACGTCAAGGACGAGAAGGTCGTCCAGATCGAGGGCGACCCGGACTCGCCGGTGAGCCGGGGGCGGCTGTGCCCGAAGGGTTCCGCGTCGCTGCAGCTGACGACGGGCGACGCGCGCGAACAGCACGTGCTCTACCGCCGGCCGCACGGCACGGACTGGGAGCGGCTGGATCTCGCGACCGCCATGGACATGGTCGCCGACCGGGTCATCAAGTCGCGGCGCAGGGGCTGGGAGTGGGAGCAGGACGGCAAGCGCACCAGGCGCACGCTCGGCATCGCGAGCCTCGGCGGCGCGACGCTGGACAACGAGGAGAACTACCTGATCAAGAAGCTGTTCACGTCGCTCGGCATCGTCCAGATCGAGAACCAGGCGCGCGTGTGCCACAGCTCGACGGTGGCGGCGCTGGGCACGTCCTTCGGACGCGGCGGTTCGACGACCTATCTGCAGGACCTGCAGCGGTCCGACTGCATCGTGATCGAGGGCTCGAACTTCGCCGAGGCGCACCCGGTCGGGTTCCAGTGGGTGATGGAGGCCAAGGCGCGCGGCGCGAAGATCATCCACGTCGACCCGCGGTTCTCGCGCACGAGCGCGCTCGCGGACATGTACGTCCCGATCCGGGCGGGGACGGACATCGCCTGGCTCGGCGGCCTGATCAACTACGTGATCAGCAACGACAAGTACTTCCGCGAGTACGTCGTCAACTACACGAACGCCGCCACGATCGTCAGCGAGAAGTTCCAGGACACCGAGGACCTGGGTGGCCTGTTCTCCGGCCTCGACCCGGAGTCGCGCAGCTACGACGTCGACAGCTGGCAGTACGAGGGCGGCGAGGTCGCTGCCGCGTCGGGCGAGCGTGACCAGCACTACGACGACATCGCGGGCGACAGCGACAGCAACTCCGGCCACTCGCACTCGCACGGGTCCGGCGGGCCGGCGCTGCGCGGCACCTGGCGCCGCGACGAGACGCTCCAGGACCCGCGCTGCGTCTTCCAGGTCCTCAAGCGGCACTACTCGCGGTACACGCCGGAAATGGTGGAGCAGATCTGCGGCGTGCCGCAGGCGCTGTTCCACCAGGTCGCCGAGACCATCACGGAGAACTCGGGCCGGGAACGCACCACCGCCTTCGCCTACGCGGTGGGCTGGACGCAGCACACCGTGGGTGTGCAGTACATCCGTGCCGCCAGTGTGCTGCAACTCCTGCTCGGCAACATCGGCCGTCCGGGCGGCGGGATCATGGCGTTGCGCGGGCACGCGAGCATCCAGGGCTCCAGCGACATTCCGACGCTGTTCAACCTGCTGCCCGGCTACATTCCGATGCCGCACGCACACCAGCACGAGACGCTGGACGACTTTGTGGCCGCTGACGCCGCGGATCGTGGCTTCTGGGCCAACATGCGCTCCTACATGGTCAGCCTGCTCAAGGCCTACTGGGGACCGACGGCGACACCGGAGAACGACTTCTGCTTCGACTACCTGCCGCGGATCAGCGGCAGCCACAGCACCTACGAGACCGTGCAGGCACAGCTGGACGGCAAGTGCGAGGGCTACTTCTTGCTCGGGGAGAACCCCGCCGTCGGTTCGGCGAACACCAAGATGCAGCGGCTGGGCATGGCCAACCTGGACTGGCTGGTCGTCCGCGACTTCTCCCTCATCGAGAGTGCGACGTGGTGGAAGGACGGCCCGGAGATCGAGACCGGGGAGCTGAAGACGGAGGACATCGCCACCGAGGTGTTCTTCTTCCCGGCCGCGTCGCACACCGAGAAGAACGGCAGCTTCACGAACACGAACCGGATGCTGCAGTGGCATCACGCCGCGGTCGAGCCGGCGAACGACTGCCGCAGCGACATGTGGTTCATGTTCCACCTCGGCAAGATCATCCGTGCGAAGCTGACCGGGTCGACGGACGAGATGGACCGGCCGATCCTCGACCTGACGTGGGACTACCCCACCGAGGGCGACCAGGACGAACCAGTCGCCGAGGCGATCCTGGCCGAGATCAACGGCTGGAACGCCAACGGTGAGTTCCTCTCCGGCTACACCGAGCTCAAGGACGACGGCTCGACGGTGTGCGGGTGCTGGATCTACTGCGGTTCGTACGCCGAGGGCGTCAACCAGACTGCGCGTCGCAAACCGCATACCGAACAAGGCATTTCAGCGCTCGAGTGGTGCTGGGCGTGGCCGGACAACCGCCGCGAGCTGTACAACCGCGCCTCTGCCGATCCCGACGGCAAGCCGTGGAGCGAGCGCAAGAGGCTCATCTGGTGGGACGAGGACGAGGGCAGCTGGGTCGGCGACGACACCCCCGACTTCGAGAAGAGCAAGCCGCCGAGCTACCGGCCGGACGACGACGCGACCGGCGTCGACGCGCTGTCCGGCATCGACCCGTTCATCATGCAGGCCGACGGCAAGGGCTGGCTGTACGTGCCGTCCGGCCTGGTGGACGGCCCGATGCCGACGCACTACGAGCCGCAGGACTCGCCGTTCCAGAACGCGCTGTACCCGCAACAGCGCTACCCGGTGCGGCAGGTGTTCTCGCGCAAGCACATCCTCGACCACCCGAGCGGCGACGACCACGACGCCGGCGTGTTCCCGTACGTGCTCACCACCTACCGGCTGACCGAGCACTTCACGGCCGGCGCGATGTCGCGGTGGCAGCCGTACCTGGCCGAGCTGCAGCCCGAGCTGTTTTGCG
>DASTXN010000093.1:0-9870 GCA_035765515.1 Jatrophihabitantaceae bacterium
GGGCCGTTCGGGTCGCAGCTGAGCCTCGGCCCCGGGGAACCGTCCAGCCTCGTGGTCCGCGGCGGATCGAGTTCGACCGGCGAGGGAAAGCCGCCGGAGAGGATCTCCAGCAGCTCGGCCAGCCCGAGGCCGGTGGACGCGCACACCGGCAGCACGGGGAAGAACGTTCCGCGCGCGACCGCGGTCTCCAGGTCGTCGATCAACACCTCCAGGCCGATCTCCTCGCCGGCGAGGTAGCGGTCCAGCAGCGATTCGTCCTCGCTGTTGTTGATGATCGCCTCGATCAGCGCCGCGCGCGGTCCGTCCACGTCCGCGTCCACCTGCTCGGACGGCTGTTTCGGCGGGAAGCCCTCGGTGTAGTCATAGGCCGCACGTGTGAGCAGTCCGATCAGCGTCGTCGGGCACTCGTCCGGGCCGGTGGCGAGCGGCACGTACAGGGGCAGCACGTCCTGGCCGTCAGCACCACCGAACACCTGCTGGCAGGCGGCGACCGTGGCGGCGTAGTCGGCGCGTGGTGCGTCCAGCTTGGTGATCACCACGGCGCGCGGGGTGCCCAGCGCTGCGCACTCCTCCCACAGCGTCACCGTGATCGGGTCGATCTCGTCCGCGGCCGACACGACGAACAACGCGGCATCCGCCGCACGCAGGCCGGCGCGCAACTCGCCGGTGAAGTCGGGGTAGCCGGGCGTGTCCAGCAGGTTCACCACGACGCCGTCCCAGCGCAACGGGCACACCGACAGGGCGACCGAGCGCTGCTGTGACACCTCGACGGGATCGTGATCGCTCACGGTCGTCCCGTCCGCGATCGTTCCCGCACGGGGGATCGTCCCCGTGGCCGCCAGCAACGCCTCGACCAGCGTCGTCTTGCCGCCGGCGGAGTGCCCGACCAGCGCGACGTTGCGGATCTTCTCGGGGCGATCGGCCGGATCGAACGAGGCCGTCGGGGGCCGGGTGGCGGCCTTCTTCGTCGACATCGCGCCGGCCTCCAGCTAGTCGTTCGAACGTATTTGGGGCTGTTCCTGCATTCGACACCCAACTTCCCGCGCGGACAACCCGATGCCGTCAGATCGACTCATCAGATCGGATCTGGGATACAGCTATCGTTAGACCGCCCGAACCACGCCGACCGTGGGCCCCGCGTCCACCGACACCCGAAACGGATTGCCACGCAGCGTGTTCACCGCCTTCTTCCGCGCCCTGTTCATCAGGCTGCTCAACCCGTTCGGCGCGTGGTTGGCGCGCATCGGCGTCACCCCTAACGCGATCACGGTAGTCGGCACGCTGGGCACGGTCGCCTGCTCGATCGTGTTCCTCGGCCGCGGCTGGTGGATGACCGGCGCACTGACCATCTGGGCGCTTGCCATGTTCGACGCGCTGGACGGTTTGGTGGCGCGCGTGGGCGGGACCAGTTCCCGCTTCGGCGCGGTGCTCGACTCGACGTGCGACCGGTTCGCCGACGCCGCCGTCTTCGGCTCGATCGCCTGGTACTTCGCGTTGCACGACCAGCGTTGGATGTTGCTGGCCGCGCTGCTGTGCCTGGTGCTCGGCTCGGTGACGTCCTACATCCGTTCCCGCGCGGAGGCCGCCGGGTTCACTTGCCGCGTCGGCATCGCCGAGCGGACCGACCGGTTGATCATCGTGCTCACGGGAACCGGATTGACCGGTGATCCGTTCCACTGGCCGTACCTGCAGGCCATCGCGCTGTGGCTGCTGGTCGCCGCGTCCACGATCACGGTCGGCCAGCGGCTGGCGACGGTGTACCAGCAGGCGAAGGCGAATCCGGTCATCACCGGAGGACCGGCCACGGAGGTGTGATGTTCGAGCGCATGCGGGCAGGCGCGGCCGACCTCGGCTACGCGGCCGGGTGGAGCGTCGTCAAGTCCGCCCCGACCGGCCTGTCCGAGCGCGCGTTCCGCGCGGCGGCGGACGCGGCAGCCGTGCGCAACGGCGGTGGCACCAGGCAGCTGCGCAAGAATCTCCGCCGTGTCGTCGGTCCGGCCGTGTCGGAGCTGCGCATGGACCAACTGGTCGGCGACGCACTGCGCTCGTACTCGCGCTACTGGCTGGAGACGTTCCGGCTGCCGCGCATGGATCACCGCGACGTCGTCCGGCGCACCGACGCGAACACGACCGGCGCCGAGAACCTCGACGCGGCTGTCGACGCGGGCCGCGGTTTCGTCCTGGCGCTGCCGCACATCGGTAACTGGGACGTCGCCGGGCTCTGGCTCGTCGACCGCTACCACCGCCCGTTCACCACCGTCGCCGAGCGGCTCAAGCCGGAGTCGCTCTACGACCGCTTCGTCGCGTACCGCGAGGGGCTCGGCTTCGAGGTGCTGCCGCTGAGCGGCGGCGAGCGGCCCGCGTCCGCCGTGCTCACCGAGCGGCTGCGCGCCGGCGGCGGGGTCTGCCTGCTGGCGGATCGGGACCTGTCCCGCAACGGCGTCGAGGTGCAGTTCTTCGGCGAGGCCGCCAAGATGCCGCCCGGCCCCGCGCTGCTCGCTGCGACGACCGGCGCGGCGCTGATGCCGGTGAGCATGTGGTTCACCGAGGACGGCTGGGGCCAGCGCATCGATCCCCCGATCGAGCTGGGCGGCCCGGAGGACGGCCGGCTCGGTGATCGTGTGCGCGCCGGCACGCAGCAGCTCGCGGACGCGTTCGCCGAACACATCGCGGCGCATCCGGTCGACTGGCACATGCTGCAGCGGCTGTGGCTGGCCGACCTCCCACCGCGTGCCGACTCGTCCGCCGCACCGCTCGCACCCGCCGCCGCGGTCTGATCCGTGCGCGTCGGAATCGTCTGCCCGTACTCCTGGGACATTCCCGGGGGAGTGCAGGCGCACGTCCGCGACCTTGCCGAGAAGTTGATCGAGCTCGGGCACACGGTCTCGGTTCTTGCGCCGGGTGATGAGGACATGGCCGGGTTGCCGCCGTACGTGGTGGCCGCCGGCAAGGCCGTCCCGATCCCGTACAACGGCTCGGTGGCGCGGCTGCAGTTCGGCGTCGTCTCCGCGGCGCGCGTGCGGCGCTGGCTGCGCGACGGAGACTTCGACGTGGTGCACGTGCACGAACCGGCGCCGCCGAGCCTGTCCCTGCTCACCTGCATGATCCACGACGGCCCGCTGGTCGCGACCTTCCACGCCGCCACCGTCCGCTCACGGTTCCTGGCCATGTTCGACACCGTGCTGCAGCCGTTCCTGGAGAAGCTGTCCGGGCGTATCGCGGTATCACCCGCAGCGCGCAAGGTCATCGTCGAACACCTCGGCGCCGACGCCGTGGTGATCCCCAACGGCGTGGCCGTCGAACACTTCGTAGACGCCGAGCCGCTGCCCGGCTATCCGCGGCAGCCCCCCGCCGAGGCCGGGGGAGGGACGATCGGGTTCATCGGGCGCTATGACGAGCCGCGCAAGGGCATGGACGTGCTCGTCGGCGCGCTGGAGCAGCTCGCGCCGCACCGCCCCGGCCTGCGGCTGCTGGTCGCCGGCCGGGGCGACGCGCAGGAGTTCCGTGCGGGCCTGCCGCGTTCGGTGGCCGACCGCATAGAGCTGCTCGGCCAGGTCAGCGATGCCGACAAGGCCCGGCTGCTGCGCAGCGTGGATCTCTACTGCGCGCCGAACACCGGCCAGGAGAGCTTCGGCGTGATCCTGCTCGAGGCCATGGCGGCGCGCACCGCCGTGGTCGCGAGCGATATCGACGCGTTCCGCCGCGTGCTGGACGGCGGGCGCGCCGGCGCGCTGTTCGAGGTGGGGAACTCGTCCGCGCTCGCCGCGGTTCTCGACGCGCTCCTGGACGATCCCGCGCGCCGCGCCGAGCTCGTCGCGCTGGGCGCCCAGGCCGTCCGTCCGTTCGACTGGAACGTGGTGGCCGTCGAGGTACTGCGCGTGTACGAGCTGGCCATCGCAGGCGCCGGCATCGTCGGCCGTTAGAGTCGGCCGGTGCTCTCCGTCGGCTGGCTGTTCCTCGCGGTCGGCCTGGCGATCCTGCTGGCGATGTGGGTGACGTTCACGGTGACCCGCCTGGACCGGCTGCACGCGCGCGTGGACGGCGCCTGGGCGGCCCTCGACGCGCAGCTGGTGCGCCGCGCGGCCGCCTTGCAACACGTGGCCGAATCACCGGACAGCGGCGCGCCGGACCGGCTGCGCGAGCCGTGCGACACCGCGGCCAAGCATGCGCTGAGCGTCGAGGACGCCAAGCGCAACGCGAGCGTGGACGTCGACGAGTACCGGTTCCGCCGCCAGGCCGCCGAGAACACGGTGGGGCGCATGATCGGCGAGCTGGCGGACGTTGCGGTGATGCTGCACCCGGTGGCGGCGGCGGAGCTGCAAGAGGGCGCCGCGCGGGTTCGCGTGGCCCGCCGCTTTTACAATGACGCCGTGCGGGACACGCGGGCACTGCGGTCGCGGCGGATGCCGCGGCTGCTGCACCTGGCCGGGCGACGGGCCATGCCGCAGTTCTTCGACATCGACGACACCGGCACCATTCCGATCTCCACCTGAGCGAAGGACGACGTATGACCATGTCGAGGCGCGCAATCGGGCTGGCCTGTGCCGCGCTCGCAACGGCCGGGCTCGCGGCCTGCAGCGGGGGCTCGAAGCCGTCCTCGACGCCGACGACGGCGGTGCCGACCACGTCGATGAGCACGCCGGTGACGAGCAGCAGCGCGCCGGCACAGCCGGCGGCCGTCAACCCGTTCACGGGTGAGGGGCCGGTGCCGAAGTCGCCGACCGTCATCGTGAAGATCGACGACACCGCTGCCGGCCGGCCGCAGGTCGGTATCGACAAGGCGGACATCGTCTACGTCGAGGCCGTCGAGGGCGGGCTGACCCGGCTGGCCGCAGTCTTCGGCAGCGCCAAGCCGACTACGGTCGGGTACGTCCGCAGCACTCGTCCCAGCGATCCCGACCTGTTCCTGCAGTTCGGCAAGATCACCGAGGCGTACTCCGGTGGCGCGCACGACTCGCTGCCGCGGGTCCGCAGGTCCGGCATCACCAGCTGGAGCAACGACGCGGGTGCTGCGTACTACAGCCGGCAGTCGCACCCCGGCGACCACGGCTACATCAACCTGGTCCTGAACGTGCGCAAGGTGGCGGAGCACGTGAAGACGCCACGGCCGAAGAGCATCGGCTGGACGTTCAACCCGAGCCTGGCCGGGCTGTCGACGACGCCCGCGCCGAAGATCTCGACGACCGTGAGCGGCTCGTACGCCCCGGGTGCCGGCACGCCGGTCACGTTCCGCTGGAGCGCTCGGCTGAAGAAGTACGTGCGCTACATCAACGGCACGCCGCAGAAGGCCGCGGACGGCAAGCCGATCGCGGCGACGAACGTGATCGTCCAGTACTGCAAGGTGGTTTCCCACCCGCAGGACACCGACATCGCGGGCAATCCCTCGCAGTTCACGTACTCGGTCGGCTCCGGCAAGGTTCTGGTCTTCCGCCAGGGCAGGCGCATCGACGGCACGTGGTCGCGTCCCAAGCAGAGCGCCGGCACGACCCTGCGGACCTCGGCCGGCAAGCCGCTGCCGCTGAACCCGGGCAACACCTGGGTGGTGCTCGCTACCCGGGGCACGCCGACGACAAGCTGAGCGGCAGGCCACAGCTGCCCGATCGGCTGGTCATCGGCGACGCCGGTGCGCCGTAGAATCGGTGTCATGTCCGAGCAGCAGCACACCGTAGGAACCGCCCGCGTCAAGCGCGGCATGGCCGAGATGCTCAAGGGCGGCGTCATCATGGACGTCGTCACGGCCGAGCAGGCCAAGATCGCCGAGGATGCGGGCGCCGTCGCCGTCATGGCGCTCGAGCGCGTCCCGGCCGACATCCGCGCCCAGGGTGGCGTGTCCCGGATGAGCGACCCGGACATGATCGACGGCATCATCTCGGCCGTCTCGATCCCGGTGATGGCCAAGGCCCGCATCGGGCACTTCGTCGAGGCCCAGGTGCTGCAGTCACTCGGCGTCGACTACATCGACGAGTCCGAGGTGCTCACCCCGGCCGACTACGCCAACCACATCGACAAGTGGGCGTTCACCGTTCCGTTCGTGTGTGGCGCGACGAACCTGGGCGAGGCGCTGCGCCGCATCACCGAGGGTGCGGCGATGATCCGCTCCAAGGGCGAGGCCGGTACCGGTGACGTCTCCAATGCGACCACGCACATGCGCAAGATTCGTGCCGAGATCAAGCGGTTGCAGAACCTGCCGGAGGACGAGCTGTTCGTCGCCGCAAAGGAACTGCAGGCGCCGTACGAGCTGGTGCGCGAGGTTGCCGAGGCCGGCAAGCTGCCGGTCGTGCTGTTCACCGCCGGCGGCATCGCGACCCCGGCCGACGCCGCGATGATGATGCAGCTCGGCGCGGAGGGCGTGTTCGTCGGCTCCGGGATCTTCAAGTCCGGCAACCCTGCCCAGCGCGCCGAGGCGATCGTGAAGGCAACCACGTTCTACGACGACCCGGACGTGATCGCGAAGGTCTCGCGCGGGCTCGGCGAGGCGATGGTCGGCATCAACGTCGAGGAGATCCCGCAGCCGCACCGGCTCGCCGAGCGCGGTTGGTAGTTCGGGCGGGCGCGCGGCTGGTCGGCTCGCTGTCGCGGCGGCGGCGATAGCGGCGGCTTTGGCGGCGGCGGTCGGCGCTCTGGCTTGGCCGGCTCACGCAGCGCGCACGGTTCAGCTACTGCGCGATCCACCTGGCCGTACGCGCCCGTTGATCGGGGTCTGCTAGCAAGTGGGCCTGCAGACTCCGATGTGCCGCGTCGTGTGTCGGCGAAATTCGAGCTCTGCTAGCGCTCCTGCAGGCAGAACACGATCGGGGTCTGCTAGCAAGTGGGCGTGCAGACTCCGATGTGCCGTAGCGATGACCCCCCGCTTCCCGTGCCGGTCCCGCAGCCGGGATGACGCAACCACGCCCCCGGTCCGGTTATCCACAGCGGACGCCGGATTTGCCCAGTTGTCCACAGCCACGGACTGGTCCGCGCATTGTCGTCGGACTCGGGCGTGACGCTGCGCCGCATGACCAGCAGCAGCACGAACAGCAGCAGCACGAACAGCAGCAGCACGAACAGCACGGCATTCGCCGCCGGCGCCCAGCTCCGCCGCGCCCGCAGAATCGCCCGGCTCAGCCAGCGCGAACTTGCCGCCCGAGCGCAGGTCCCGCTCTCGACACTGGCGCGCATCGAATCGGGCCTGACGGCGGACCCGCGCGTCAGCACGCTCGACGCGCTGTTCGCCGCGGCCGGCTGCCGGCTGGCGGTGCTCAGCCGCGCGAACCACGAACTACCCGAACACCCCTGGGAAGCAGAGCGCGACCACGGCGTCCGCCACTTCCCGGCGCACCTGGACCTGTGGCCGGTGAACCCTCCGTACAACGTCTTCGGCCGGACCGACTGGTGGGGTTGGTACCGCAGCTGGGCATGGCAGCCCGGCGCGCGCATACCGGCCCTGACCTTCAACCGGTTCCGCAACGACTACTACTGCCCGCCGCTCGATCCCGTCACAGGCCTGCCACGGCCTCGACCGCGCGACGACGCCCCGGCTAGGCTGGACAGTCGTGACGACGGTCGGCGTGCTCGCCCTGCAGGGTGATGTGCGCGAACACCTCAAGGCGCTGCGGGAGTGTGGCGTCGACGCCACCATCGTGCGGCGGCCCGCGGAGCTCGAATCGGTCGACGGCCTGGTCCTGCCCGGCGGCGAGTCGACCACGATCGTCAAGCTGGCGCGCATCTTCGAACTGCTGGAGCCGCTGCGCGCCCGCATCAAGGACGGCCTGCCTGTCTACGGCTCGTGCGCGGGCATGATCCTGCTCGCCGACCGGGTGGACGAGGGTGGCTCGCCGTTGGAGGAGACCTTCGGCGGCATCGACATGACCGTCCGCCGCAATGCCTTCGGCCGGCAAGTCGACTCGTTCGAGGAAAACGTGGACGTCACCGGTCTGGACGGCGGCCCCGTCCATGCCGTCTTCATCCGCGCGCCCTGGGTACAGGAGGTCGGCCCGGACGCCGAACCGATCGGTCGCGTGAGCACAGGCGAGGCCGCCGGTAGAATCGTGGCGGTCCGGCAAGGCAACCTGCTGGCCACGTCCTTCCACCCGGAACTCACCGGAGACGGGCGGATCCACGCATACTTCTGCGATCTGGTGAGAACTGCGACTTGAGGAGCTGCACGGCATGAGCGGCCATTCCAAATGGGCGACGACCAAGCACAAGAAGGCCGTCATCGACGCCAAGCGGGGCAAGCTCTTCGCCAAGCTGATCAAGAACATCGAGGTTGCCGCACGCGTCGGCGGCAGTGACCCGGACGGCAACCCCACGCTCTACGACGCCATCCAGAAGGCCCGCAAGACGTCCGTCCCGAACGACAACATCGAGCGCGCGGTCAAGCGTGGATCGGGCGCGGAAGCCGGTGGCGCCGACTGGCAGACGATCATGTACGAGGGCTACGGCCCGAACGGCGTCGCGATCCTGATCGAGTGCCTCACCGACAACCGCAACCGGGCCGCCATGGAGGTCCGTACCGCGATGACCCGCAACGGCGGCTCGATGGCCGACCCGGGCTCGGTCGCGTACCTGTTCAACCGCAAGGGCGTCGTGATCGTCCCGGCCGAGGGCCACGGCGAGGACGATGTGCTGACCGCGGTACTGGACGCCGGAGCCGAGGAGGTCAACAACCTCGGCGAGGCGTTCGAGGTGGTCAGCGAGGCCACCGATCTGGTGGCGGTTCGCACGGCCCTGCAGGGCGCCGGGATCGACTACGAGTCGGCCGACATCTCGTTCCTGCCCAGCGTTCAGGTCCCGCTCGAAGAGGACGGCGCCCGCAAGGTGCTCAAACTCGTCGACGCCCTCGAGGACCTGGACGACGTGCAGAACGTGTACGCGAACTTCGACGTGTCCGACGAGGTGATGGCGGCCGTCGAGGCCTGACCGCATCGGGCCCGCGCCGGCAGCCGCCCGACCGCGAAGCCGGTCTCACCAGGCGGGTTTCGCCCAAAACCTGAAGAACTCGTGGCCGAGCGCGGCCGCGAGGTGATTGCTGCCGGACAGGTCGTAGAGCCAGTTCACCAGCCGGAAGAACGCGTTGTTCAGCGCGTTGATCTGCAGCGCGACGATGACGCCGAGCATGCCCCACGGCTTGATCTTCTCGCCGATCCGCACCGTCTCCGGGTCCAGGTACGGCTCCAGGATCGAGTAGCCGTCCAGCCCCGGAATGGGCAGCAGGTTCAGCACCGCCGCGGTGATCTGCAGGAACCCGAGGAACGCGACGCCGGCCCAGAACCGCACGTGATCGCTCGCGCCGTTCGCGGACACCGCCCAGATCAGCACCGCGCCGAACAGCACGTTCGTGGCCGGGCCCGCCGCGGCGGCCGCGCTCTGCATCGCCCGGCTGCGGAACGCGTGCCGGTGCAGGTACACGGCCCCGCCGGGCAGGCCGATTCCGCCCTGGATGATGAACAGCAGCGGCAGGATGATCGACAGGAACGGGTGCGCGTACTTGAGCGGGTTCAGCCGCAGGTAACCGGCCGCCTCCACGCTGCGGTCGCCGGCCCGGTAGGCCGCGTAGGCGTGCGCGAACTCGTGCACCGACAGCGACACCACCCAGCCGCCGATCACCAGCAGGAACACGCCGAAGTCGCCGAGCCGGTCGCCGCCCGCCGTCCGCGTCCAGGCCAGCCAAGCGCCCACCAGCGTGACCGCGACGAAGGCCAGGAAGATCGGGTGCGGACGGACCACGCGGGCGCGGCGGCGCTTGCTCAGGTCGTAGACGGGCACGCCGCGACCGTACGGGACGCCGGCTCCGGGCGCGCGGCGCCGCCGACGGGGTGATGGCTGCGTGTCGCGCGCCCCGGCGGCGCCCGCTGTCACCTAGGCTCGAACCGGCTCGAACGACCGTTC
>DASTXN010000094.1:0-8120 GCA_035765515.1 Jatrophihabitantaceae bacterium
TGTCGACTCTGTCGGTCTTGCATTGCTGGTCGTGCTCGAGACGCTGACCCCGGCTGAACGACTGGCCTTCGTCCTGCATGACATGTTCGCGGTGCCGTTCGAGGAGATCGCGCCGATGCTGAACCGCACGCCGGAGGCCACCCGGCAACTGGCCAGCCGCGCGCGCCGCCGGATCCGGGGAGCGTCCGCGCAGCCGGACCCTGACCTGAGCCGGCAGCGCCGCGTGGTCGACGCGTTCCTCGCCGCGGCGCGGGCCGGCGACTTCGAACAGCTGCTGCAGATCCTGCACCCGGACGTGGTGTTCCACGTCGATCGCGGACCGGACGGTCCCGCGGTGCCACCGGTCCTGGTCGGCCTGCAGGCCGTTGCGCGGCAGGCCGCCGACCAGGGGCCGCGGTTCGCGACGATGTGCCGTCCCGCGCTGGTGAACGGTGCCGCGGGCCTGCTGGTGCACGGCGCGCGGGGGCCGATCGGCGTTGTCGGCATGACGGTGGTTGGCGACCTGATCACCGAGATCGATCTCGTCCTGGATCCGGACAAGCTCACCGCGCTGCGCACCGCGGCACGGTCCGACGGCTGATTCAGCGGTTCGCGCGCCCGCGGCTGGTGGCGGTGCGCCGGAACGTGGCGCGGTACTCGCTCGGCCGCCGCCCGGTGTGTTCGCGGAAGAGCGCGGCGAACGTCCCCGCATCGCGATAGCCGACGGACGCGGCGATGCTGGCGACGGTGCGCGTGGTGGTCTCCAGCAGCCGGGCCGCCCGGCGCATGCGCGCGGCCTGCAGGTAGTCCAGCGGGGTGCTGCCGGTCTCGGTCGCGAACCGGCGCAGCATCGTGCGCGTGCTGACGTGGAACGCGCCGGCGAGCGCCGCCAGGTCGTAGCGCTCGGCCAGGCGTTCGTCGAGATGGCGCATCACCCGGCGCGAAAAGGCCGACCCCGGCCGGGGGAGGAGCGCCGCGTCCACGTACGGCGCCTGCGAGGACCGGGCGTCGTCGATGAGCGCCAGCCGGGCGGTCGCGCGCGCCACGCGGGGCCCGTTGTGGCGGCCGATCAGGTCGACCGCGAAGTCGTACATGGCGCTGAACGCCGCGGTCGTGGTGACGCCGGAGTCGGTGACGACGAGCCGCTCGGCGCGGACGTCCGCGGCGGGGCACCTGCGCGCGAGCTCGTCGGCGAACAGCCAGGCCGTGGTCGCGCGGCGTCCGTCCAGCACACCGGCCTCGGCCAGCAGGAAGGCGCCCACACAGATCGACACCAGGGCCCGGCCGGCGGACGCATGGGCGCGAATCGCCGCGATCTCGGGGGACAGCCGCGCGACCGTGGCGTCCAGGTCGAGTCCGGGAGCGAGCTCGAAGCCGGGCACCACCAGGACGTCGAGGTCGGTCAGCGGGGTTACGGCCACGGCGACGCCGCCCGAAGCCGTCACCCGGCGGCGCGGCGAGACGATGCTGATCTCGGAGCCGGGACGGTCGGGGCCGGCGATGTGCGCCGCCATGGTGAGCAGGTCCGGGACGCCGAACAGCTCGGACGCGAAGCAGCCGGGATAGGCCAGCATGCCGATGCGCATCGGGGCACCTCCCGGTCCTGGCGATATCGCCACGTGATGTGGCGATCCTGCCACTGCTCGGCGTGCCAGTGTCGGTCGCATGCAGTTGGACGACCCGATCACCGATTTCGCGCACCGGCAGGTCACCGTCGACGGAGCCACCAAGACCGTGCACGTCGCCGGTTCCGGGCCGGCCGTGATCCTGATGCCCGAGATGCCCGGCATCAGCCCGGACGTGCTGCGGCTCGCGCGCTGGATCCGCGATGCGGGCTTCACCGTCTACGTCCCGTCGCTGTTCGGCGTGGACGGTGCCTACCCGACCGCCGAGGCCGGCCGCGAGGTGGTGCGGCGCGCGTGCGTGAGCGCGGAGTTCCGCGCGTTCGCCGGCGGCGGCACCAGTCCGGTCACCGGATGGCTGCGCGGCCTGGCCCGGCAGGCGCACGCCGAGTGCGGCGGGCCGGGCGTCGGCGCGATCGGGCTGTGCTTCACCGGTAACTTCGCGCTCGCCATGGCCTTGGAGCCGGCCGTCATCGCGCCCGTGGTGAACCACCCTTCGCTGCCGCTGGACGACGAGGGCGCGCTCGAACTGAGCGAGGACGATGCGCGCGCGGTGGCGGAGCGGATCGGTCGCGACCGGCTGACGGTGCTGGCGTACCGATTCGACAACGACCGGTGGTGCACCGGGCAGCGGTTCGCCGCGTACCGGGCGCTGCTCGGGCCCGCGTTCGACGGCCGCGTGCTGTCCGGGTCGGCGGCGAACCCGGATCCGACGCCGTTCTTCCGCGACGTCGTCGGCACCCCGCACAGCGTCGTGACCGCGCATCTGGTCGACGAAAACGTGCACCCGACCCTGCAGGCGAGGGACGAAATCCTGGCGTTCCTGAGCGACCGGCTCAACGGCGGTACTGGCGGCAGCCCACTGGCCGGCGACGGCTGATCCGTCCGCGCTAAGCGGCGGAATACGGCGGCCGCCCGATGTGTGCGCGCCCTCCTTATCCGCACTCTGGTCACCGTTCGCGGGCCACGGGGTCCGTGCGGCACAGGAGGAGTCGCAAATGAAGCGAACCAGGATCGTCCGCGTCACAGGCGCCATGGCGGCGGCCGCGGTCACGGTCGGGGCGCTCGGCTCGGCCGCGCTGGCCGGGGCGTCCGTCCGGTCGGCACATCACGTGATCACCGGCTGCTACGACAAGCACACCGGCGCGCTGCGCATCGTGAGCTCGGCCAAGCACTGCACGGCCGGTGAGAACTCGTTGGTCTGGAACGAGACGGGTCCGCGGGGGCCGCGCGGCCGGCGCGGCGCGCGGGGGCCGGCCGGGCCCGCGAGCGTCGCGAAGTCGCCGCAGACCGGCGCCACCGGTGCGGCCGGGCCCGCCGGACCCGCCGGTCCGCAGGGCCCCGCCGGGGTTCCCGGGGCACCCGGCAAGGCAGGTGCTCCCGGCCGGGACGGCAACACCATCCGCAACGGAGTCGGTGCTCCCGACAACGCGCTGGGCAACGACGGCGACTTCTACCTCGACACCTCGACCGAGACGCTCTACGGCCCGAAGGCCGCGGGCGCGTGGCCGGCGACCGGGATCTCGCTGATCGGTCCCCGGGGCCCGCAGGGCGAACCGGGTGGCACCGGCGGTCAGGGCGGCAACGCCGGTGCGGGCGGCCAGGGGGGCTTGGGCGGCGCTGGTGGACAGGCCGGCACTGGCGGTCTCGGCGGCACGGGCGGTCAGGGCGGTCAGGGCGGTCAGGGCTGACTGCCGACCGGCCACAGTTGGCTTTGTATACCCCATAGGGGTATACAGGCCTCATGGTTCACGCGATCCTGCACGCCCTGGCGATGGCCGGAACGATGACCTGGCGGATCACCTGGTCGCTCATCCTCGGCTTCGCGCTCTCGGCAGCCGTCCAGGCCGTGGTGCGCAAGTCGACGGTCGCGCGCCTGCTCCCGAACGACGGGCCGCGCAGCCTGGCAACCGCGTCCGGTCTCGGCGCCGCGTCGTCGTCGTGCTCCTACGCGGCCGTTGCGCTCGCGCGGTCACTGGTGCGCAAGGGCGCGGACTTCACCGCGGCGATGGCCTTCCAGTTCGCGTCGACCAACCTCGTCATCGAACTCGGCATCATCCTCGGGCTCCTGCTCGGGTGGCAGTTCACCCTCGCCGAATTCGTCGGCGGGCCGATCATGATCGTCCTGCTGGCGCTGCTGTTCCGCAGGTTCCTGACCGCCAAGTTGCGTGCGGCCGCGCTCGAGCAGGCCGACCGAGCAGTGGCCGGCTCGATGGAAGGTCACGCCGCGATGGACATGAGCGTGGGTGGCAACGGCACGTTCTGGCGACGCCTCGCCTCTGCGGACGGCTTCACCGCCGTGAGCCACGTCTTCGTCATGGAGTGGGCCGCGATCCTGCGCGACCTCGTGGCCGGGCTGTTGATCGCCGGCGCCGCCGCGGCGTGGATCCCGGACGACTTCTGGCAGCACCTGTTCCTCGCCGGTCACCCGCTGCTCGCCAAGCTCTGGGGACCGCTCGTCGGCCCGCTCGTTGCGGTCGTGACGTTCGTCTGCTCGATCGGCAACGCCCCGCTCGCCGCGGTGCTCTGGAACGGCGGCATCAGCTTCGGCGGTGTCGTGTCGTTCATCTTCGCGGACCTGATCATCATCCCGCTGCTGATCATCTATGCGAAGTACTACGGCAGGCGGATGGCCTGGTTCCTGTTCGCGACGTTCTACGCCACCATGACCGCGGCCGGTTACGTGATCGAGTTCGTGTTCGCGCCGCTCGGGCTCGTCCCGGCGGGGGAGCGGCACGCCGACGTCGGAGCCGGCGGCGTCAGTTGGAACTACACGACGTGGCTGAACATCGCGTTCCTCCTGCTCGCAGTGGCGCTGGTGTGGCGGTTCTTCGCCACCGGCGGCCGGCCGATGCTCGCGATGATGGGCGGCGGCCCGGACGACATGGGCGCGCCCGACGGGCCGCACGCCGCCGGTCACGACGGGCAGGGCGGGCGCGGCCACGGGTGACCCGCCCGCGTCCACTGCTGTCTCATTCGTCCCGCTGTCCACAGATTCGTCCGGGGCATTCCCCAGCCGGTGCTGTCCGCTCTAGTCTCTGAGCACCGAAGTGTCGCTTTTGCGCCGAGTCGGGATGTCATGGGGACGGGGATGTGATGACGGGGCAGCACGATCCGGCTGCGGTGATCGAGGCAGAGGTCCGCGAGCTGGTGCGCCGGCGCGACCTCGATCCGGTCACCGACCCGGCGTCGGTCGCCCGCCTCGTCGACGAGGTGCTCGCCGACTACCTGGACCGGTCCGGCTCGTCGTCGCTGCCCCGCCCGGACGATCCGAAGGCACTCTCGCGCGCGGTGTTCGACGCGGTCGCCGGGTTCGGTCCGTTGCAGCCGCTTCTCGATGACCGCGAGGTCGAGGAGATCTGGATAAATGACCCCGGCCGCGTGTTCGTGGCGCGGCGCGGACGCTCCGAGCTGACCAACCTGATCCTGTCCGCGGAGCAGGTGGCCGAACTCGTCGAGCGGATGCTGCGCACGACCGGCCGACGCCTCGACCTCTCGACCCCGTTCGTCGACGCGATGCTCCCGGACGGCAGCCGGCTGCACGTGGTGATCCCGACGATCACCCGCCAGCACATGGCCGTGAACATCCGCAAGTTCGTGCGCGGTCTGTCGTCGATCGAGGAGCTGGTGTCGGTCGGCTCGCTCACCGAGCAGGCGGCGCGCTTCCTGGAGGCATCCGTTGCGGCCGGGCTCAACGTCCTGGTCTCCGGTGGCACGCAGGCAGGCAAGACCACACTGCTGAACGCGCTGTGCTCGGCGATCCCCGCACGCGAGCGGGTTGTGACCGTCGAGGAGGTGTTCGAACTGCAGCTGCCGCTGCCGGACTGCGTCGCGATGCAGACCCGGCAGCCCAATCTGGAGGGGACGGGCGAGATCCCGTTACGGCGCCTGGTGAAGGAGGCGCTGCGCATGCGCCCGTCCCGGCTGATCGTCGGCGAGGTCCGGCAGGAGGAGTGCCTGGACCTGCTGATCGCGTTGAACAGCGGCCTGCCGGGCATGTGCACCCTGCACGCGAACTCCGCGCGGGAGGCCTTGATGAAGATGTGCACGCTGCCGCTGCTCGCCGGTGAGAACGTGTCCGCCGCGTTCGTCGTCCCGACCGTCGCGACGAGCGTCGACCTGGTCGTGCACCTCACGCTGGACGCGGCCGGGCACCGCCGGGTTCGCGAGATCCTCGGCGTGACCGGACGGGTCGAGGGCGACGTCATCGAGACGACCGAGGTGTTCACGACCAGGCACGGGCGGCTCGAACGCGGCGACGGGTACCCGCCGCGTCCTGAGCAGTACGAGGCGGCCGGAGTCGACCTGATCACCACGCTCGGACGGCACACCGATCTCGCGCCGCAACCGGCGCTGCGGGAGGCGTGATGGGCGCGCTGCTCGGTCTGCTGTTGGGTGTCGGCCTGCTGCTGATCTGGCGCAGCGGGCCGCGGGCACCGCAGCGCACGTCGCACCGCGCGGGGTTCTCGGCCCGGCAGGCCAGGCTGCTGCACCAGGCGGGCGTGGACGGCGTGAACGTCGCCCAGCTGGTCGCGGCACAGTTCGGCTGTGCGCTCGTGGCGATGGTCGCGGTGCTGCTGCTGACGCGGACCATGGCCGTCGCGGTCTGCTTCGGCGTTTTCGCATTCCTCGCGCCCGCGGTCCTGCTGCGGCGGATGCGCCGCAGGCGCCTGGTGGCGTTGCGGGACGTGTGGCCCGAAGCGATCGACAACCTCGCGTCCGCCGTCCGGGCCGGGATGTCGCTGCCCGAAGGGCTTGCCGGTCTCGCCGAGCGCGGACCGGCCGAACTGCGGCCGGCGTTCGCGCGCTTCGCCGCGTCCTATCGTGCGAGCGGGCGCCTGGGCGAATGTCTCGACGCGCTCGAGGCCGACTTGGCCGATCCGGTCGGCGACCGTGTCTGCGAGACCATGCGCATGGCGCACGAGGTCGGTGGCAGCGACGTCGGATCCGTGCTCCGCACGCTGTCCGAACTGCTCCGCTCGGACGCGCGGACGCGCGCAGAACTCGAGACGCGCCAGGGCTGGATCGTGAACGCGGCGCGGCTCGCGGTCGCGGCGCCGTGGGCCGTCCTGCTGCTACTCGGCACGCGCTCGACAACGCTGAGCGCGTACGACTCCGGTGGTGGAGCGCTGCTGCTCGCGATCGGCGCGGCGGTGTGCCTGCTTGCCTACCGGCTCATGCTGCGCATCGGCCGGCTGCCGGACGAGCCCCGGGTGCTGAGCAGATGAACACCCCACGGAACCGCTCCGCAAAAAACGCTCCGCGCTCTCGCGGGGGCCCCGAATGATCGTGCTCGGTGCGCTGTTGGGACTAATGGCCGCGGTCGGCTGCCTGATCGCGGTGCGGTCCGCGCCGCCGCTGCGCCCGGTGCGCCTCGCGGACCGGGTCGGTCCGTACCTCGGTGACGCGCCACCGCCCTCGCGGTTGCTGTCCCCGAGCGCGACGGCCGCACCGTTCGCCGTGATCCGCCGACTCTTCGGACCGCTGCTGGGCGAGGCAGTCGGCCTGCTGGACCGGCTCGTCGGGGGTCGCTCGTCGGTCCGGCGCAGGCTGGACGGGCTCGGAACCGGTCTCACCGTGGAGGAGTTCCGCATCGAGCAGGTGGTCTGGGGTGCGCTGGGGATGCTCGGAGGCGGGCTCGGTGTGCTCGGCCTGGACGCGCTCACCGGCCGGTTGAACCCGATGCTCGCCATCGTCGCCGCGCTGTTCGGCCTGGTCGGCGGTGTGCTCGCGCGTGACTGGTGGCTCAGCCGCGAGGTGCTGCAACGTGAGCAGCGCATGCTCGCCGAGTTCCCCGTCGTGGCCGACCTGCTCGCGCTCGCCGTCGTGGCCGGCGAGGCACCGGCCGACGCGCTGCATCGCGTGTGCCGGCTCACCGGCGGCGAGCTGGCCGGCGATCTCGGCCGAGCGCTGGCCCGCGCGCGTTCCGGCGAACCGCTGACGTCCGCGCTGGGCGAGCTGGCCGAGCACACCACCCTGGAGCCGTTCGCGCGCTTCGTGCAGGGACTGATCGTGGCGATCGAACGCGGCACACCACTGGCGGACGTGCTCCACGCGCAGGCGCTCGACGTGCGCGAACTCGGCAAGCGCGCGCTGCTGGACGCCGGCGGCCGCAAGGAGATCGCGATGCTGCTGCCGGTCGTCTTCCTGATTCTGCCGGTGACAGTGCTCTTCGCGCTGTATCCGGGATTGCTGACCCTCACGTCACTGGCCCGCTGATGGTTGGAGGAAACGATGCATGACGTGCAGTTCCTGGCGCTCTGGCTGCGCAGCGCGCTCGATCGCGTGCGAGGCGCGGATCCCGGCGGCGATCGCGGCGACGTGCCCGGGTGGGTGATGGTGACCGTGATGTCCGCGATCCTCGTCGTCGCGATCCTGGGCGTGTTCGAGCCGGAGATCAAGGACGCGATCACGAACGCGATCAACTCGGTGTCCAACAGCAAGTAGATGGTCCGGGCACGAGTGCGGCGCCGCGTCGTCGCCGACCACGGTTCGGGCGTGGTCGAATTCGTGCTGCTG
>DASTXN010000095.1:0-2001 GCA_035765515.1 Jatrophihabitantaceae bacterium
GATGACGACGAGCAGACCGGCCGTGATCACCGCTGCGGCTACTGTTGACAGTGCCCGAATCCTCATGTTTTTGATCGTGCCAGCGGTCTGCTTCCCTCGCATCCGCAAGCGCGCCGCCAGGCCGGCCCGCTACCGTGGGAACGCGACGACGGGAGAAGCGCGATGGGGATCTATCGGGACCGCGTGCTGCCCCGCCTGCAGGACAAGGTGATGGATCGCCCGGACAGCCGCGACATCCGTGCGCGCGTCTGCGCCGGGCTGTCCGGCGAGGTGGTCGAGATCGGCTTCGGCACCGGCCTCAACATGCCGCACTACCCCGCGGACGTCACCAGGATCGCCGCCGTCGAACCGTCGGCGCTGTGCGTGCGCCTCGCCCAGTCGCGGATCGCGGAGTCGACAACCGAGGTGTCGCTCGTCGGCCTGTCCGGCGAGTCACTGGCGCTGCCGTCCGCCGCCTACGAGGCAGCGGTGTCGACGTGGACGTTGTGCACGATCCCGGACGTCGAGGCCGCACTCGCGGAGGTCCGCCGCGTGCTGCGTCCCGGCGGCCGGTTCCACTTCGTCGAGCACGGCCACGCCCCGGACCCGGCGGTCGCGCGGTGGCAGCGCCGGATCGAGCCGGTGTGGAAGCGCGTCGCCGGTGGCTGCCACGTGAGCCGTCCGATCGGCGAGCTGATCGAGCGCGCCGGCTTCCGCATGGAGGCGCTGGACACCTACTACCAGGACGGCGAGCCGCGGGTGTTCGGCTACACGTTCGAGGGCGTAGCGACCAAAAGCTGAGCCATCAGGGATGCAGGTGGGCGCCCTTGAGGATCTTGTCGACGGCGTTCTTGGGCCCGTGCACCGCGATGCCGACGAGGTCCAGTTGGGCCCCTGCGACAGCCGCGACGGCGGCGCGGTTCGCGGCGTCGTGGCCGGTTGCGAACATCTCGCGCGTGTAGATCGCGAGCGGCATCCCGCGCTGCAGCGCGCGGGCGCGCGCGTTGGTGAGCACGTCCGCGCCGCCCTCGAACACCAGGACTGGGACGCCGAGCAACCGCAGGTACTTCTGGCCGTCGGCGTCCGCGTAGGGATCGCCGACGAGGTCGGGATGCGCGGCGGTGATGCCACTGGTCAGGAACGCGGTCACGTTCAGGCGCTGCCACGATTCGAGGTCGTCGCGCACGAGGACCGCGATCTTGGTCGGGAACGGCGGGGTGAGCGGGTCGTCTTCTTCCACCCGTCCAGTGTCAGCGGTCCCGGTCGCGCGCGTCTTGTACGAACTTGATCCGGTCAGGCCGCGGCGCCGCCGCGCTGATACCGGCCCGGCGTGGTCGCGAGCAGGCGCTTGAAGTGACGCGTCAGGTGCGCCTGGTCGTGGAAGCCGGCCGCGACAGCGACGCGTGCGGCGTCCTCGCCGGCGAGCAGCCGGCGCCGGGCAAGATCGAGGCGGCGGCCGATCAGGTACTGGTGCGGCGCGATGCCGTAGCTGCGCGTGAACGAGCGGACCAGGTGCGCGACGCTGACCCCGAGTCCGGCCGCGATCGGTGCGAGCACGGACGTGCCGACGGGGTCGGCGTCCAGGATCTGCCGCGCTTGGTGCGCGATGCGCGCGGCCGGTGGCAGCACGGTGTTCGCGCGCCGTCCGGTCAGGTGCCAGGTGAGGCGGTCGGTGACCACAGCCAGCCGCGACTCGGCTTCGAGGTCCTCGCCGTGGATCAAGGCCTGGTCGAGTGCCGACACCGCGGCGCGCAGCAGGCCGTCCTCGATGAACGGCCCGTCGACCGCGGCGCCGATCAGCTCGGATCCCAGGACGTGCTCGTGCAGGTAGACCACGCGCTTGCGGAACCCCTGCGCGGTGGCCGGGCGGCCGTCGTGCACGACGTGCGGCGGCAGCAGCGTCACGCCCGATATCACCGCAGCATGCCCGTGCCGGTCGAGTTCGTAGCTGACCCGTCCGTCGTCGACGAGCAACAGCGTCCAGGTGTCGTGCGTGTGTGCGGGATACGCGTGGTCGCGCCA
>DASTXN010000096.1:0-49340 GCA_035765515.1 Jatrophihabitantaceae bacterium
TGCGGGCGTCCACCGACTGCGCCCGGCGGCGCCGGGCATCGACGAGGTTGCAACATGGGTTCTGTCATCAAGAAGCGGCGCAAGCGGATGGCCAAGAAGAAGCACCGCAAGCTGCTGAAGAAGACCCGCGTTCAGCGGCGCAACAAGAAGTAGCCTCGCGGCCGGCGCCGGTCCGTCCGGCCGCCGGCGAACGGGCGCAGCCCCGCCTCCCACAGGCCGCGCCGGTGCAGCGCCCTGGCAGCCACCGCGCCCCCGGCGAGCGATCCGGCGCCCAGCGCCACCGGAATCCCAGCCCGCGCCATCTTGTGTCCGGTCCGAAAGTCGCGCACCTGCCAGCCGCGTGCCTTCGCCTCGGCCCGTAGCGCCGAGTCCGGGTTCACCGCGACGGGGTGCCCGACGAGCTCGAGCATCGGCAGGTCGTTGATCGAGTCCGAATACGCGCTGCAGCGTGTCAGGTCCAGGCCCTCGCGTGCGGCCAGCTCCCGAACGGCCCGGGCCTTCGCCTCGCCGTGCAGCACCTCGCCGACCAGGCGGCCGGTGTAGCAGCCGTCGCGCTCCTCCGCGACCGTGCCGAGTGCTCCCGTCAGCTCCAGCCGGTCGGCGATGATGCCGGCGAGCTCCACCGGCGTCGCGGTCACCAGCCAGACCCGCTGCCCGGCGCTGAGGTGCAGCCGGGCGAGCGCGTAGGTGCCCGACCAGATCCGGCCGGCCAGTTCCTCGTCGTAGATCTGTTCGCCCAGCGCGACGATGTCGCTGACCTTCTTGCCGGCGACGAAGGCCAGCGCCGAATCGCGCGCCGAATGCATGTCGGCGGTGTTCTCGCCGGTCAGGCGCAGCCGGGTCTGCCGCAGCGTGAAGCTGACCAGATCGCGCCACCGGAACAGCTTGCGGGCAGCCATGCCGCGCGCGAAGTGATACATCGAGGCGCCGACCAGCATGGTGTTGTCTACGTCGAAGAAGGCCGCTGCCCTGTGGTCGGGCGGCGGCTCCGGAACCGGTCCCGGCTCGTCCGCGCGGACGGTCGAGGTCACTCGTGCAGCCTAATCGGGGCGCCGATCGCGGCGCGGCGGGGCGGTTACAGGTGCAGCTGGATCCCGCAGGTGCCGACGCCGATCCCGATCGGGCCGAGGGCCACGCTCGCGCCGCAGCTGTTCGTGCTCAGCACCGGCGGGATCGTCGGCAGGGTCGGCACCGAGATGCTCGGCAGCGGCAGGCCCGAGGTGGGGCTGGACGACGGGGAGCCGCTGCCGGCTGGCGTGTGCGTATCGCCGGCGCTACCACTGCCCGTCCCGCTGTTGGTGGCCGCGCCACTTTGGCCCTGTCCGACCTTCGGGCCGGCGGGGGTGCCGTGCGAGTCGGTGCCCGTGTGCGACTGGGTGATGCCCGGGTTGGCCGAACCGGTCGGGCCGGGCGTCGGGATGGTCGGACTGACGACCTCGCACGCGGTGCACGGCAGCGGGCCCAGGCTGTCGGTGCCCGAGGCGTTCAGGCAACCGCAGTCCATGTCGTCCTGCAGCGCCTGCGCGCGGGAGAACGCCGCGGCCACGAGGTCGCTGGACGTGGCGGCCCGGTCGTGCAGCGTGCCGGCCGGAATGTGCTCGACGATCTGGTCCAGCCGCGACTGCTGGTCAGGCGCCCAGTTCAGCATGATCTTGAGCGGTCCGGTGGAGTGCGACCGGACGGCCTTGGTGTCGATGAGATTGGCGGCCTGGCGCAGGTCGTCGTCGGCCGAGCCGAGCGTGCTGGTGATCAGCGAGGCGGTATGCGGGCTGATCGCCCCGTCGGCCTGCGGGCCCTGTCCGGACAGGCCGGATGCGGACGGGATGGACAGCAGATCGGCGACCTCGTCCACCCGGGTCTTCGCGAAGTCGAGCAGTTCGGTTGCCTTGCCGGTTCCCGATTGCAAGGACAGCTGGGCGTTCTCGCTGGCCCGCTTGAGGTTGTACAGCGGGTCACCGGGAAGCGCGCTGCGGCTGAGCCACACCGCACCGGACGCGAGCAGGACGAGCACGGCAAGCGCAGCGGTGACCAGCCGGATCGGCGTGCCCAGGCGCACCTTCGGCAGTCGCACAGCCACGAGGTGCCAGCGGGATGGCCGGACGTGTGCGGTGGCGTAGGACTCCGGGGTGTGCCGGACGAGCCCCTCCATGCCCTCGTTGACCAGGCGCGGGGCGACGGCGACCAGTTGGGCGCGCAGTTCCGCGCGGAAGTGCTCGCGCGGGGGCGGCGACACCTGCAGTCCCGCGAGCGCACCTACCAGGGCACGAACCTTGGGGTCCGGCGAGTGCTCGGGATCGACGGCACGGTGCAGCGCGCCATTGCGCACCGGTACCCGATGCTCAACCATGGCCCACAGCCTCCAACGACCGAACTTCATCCCCCACCCGATAAACATGCGCGCCCCCGACGGCACGTGTCGCCGTCACCGATGGGCGACGGCTCACTCCGATCAACGACCGAAGTGGCGCTTCGATACGCGTCGTCTTCGTACCCGTGAGTAACCAAATCCGCGGGTGAACGCGCCGGGTGCGGGCCATCTCGCCGGTCATAACAGCTCGTCCCCCACGAGCTCGGCGAGCTTGCGGATCGCCCGGTGTTGCAAGGCCTTGATCGCCCCGTCGTTCTTACCCATCACCGCGGCCGTCTCGCTCACCGAGAAGCCCTGAATGAAGCGGAGGAGCACGCACTCGCGCTGCTCCTCGCCCAGCTTCCCCACCGCGGCCATCAGCCGCTCGTTCGTCAACGTGCTGAGCACCGCGTTCTCGGGGCTGGGCGCGTGATCGTCGCTTTCCGGACTGTCGGCGGTGGTGATCTCAAGCCGGTGCCGGGCGGACTTCATGTGGTCCAGGACGATGTTCCGGGCGATCGTCACGAACCAGGCGCCGATGTCGCGCCCCTGGTAGCTGATCGTGCTGATCCGGCGCAGCGCGCGCAGGAACGTCTCGCTGGTGAAGTCCTCGGCCAGGGCGCGGTCGTTCACGCGGTAGTAGATGAACCGGAACACCGCGTCCACGTACCGGTCGTAGAGCAGGCCGAAGGCCTCGCCGTCGCCGGTCTGGGCGAGGGCGACCAGCTGCCAGACCTCGGCGTGTTCGGTGTCGATCGCGCCGTCGGGTGCGCCTGACCCGTCGGCGTCGAGGGGGGGACGGGCGTCATCGGGCTGGCCGGTCGCGGTCGGCACCGCATGGTCGGCGACCTCGTGGTAGCGGCTGTCCTTGCCCGCGTCGCGGGCCGACGAGCGGGGCGGCGGGGGTGATACGTCCACGGACATGTGCGCGATCGCGGGGCCCGCGGCGACGGCGGAAAGCGGCTGCGTACCCAGTTGGGCGATTGCGTCGTTGACCAGATCGGCGAGCGCGCGCAGACCGGCGACGGGGTCGAAGGACCGTCGCCCTGGCTGTGCTGCGCTCGGCATGAGTGCACCCTTCCGGCGATCGCGGAAAACGTGGGGGAAACCGCGATCACGTGTGAAGCCCGCGCTAACGGTACCTTTGATCGGCAGTTCTGAACACCGTCTTGACTGATAGGGACGGATTCGTGATCCGGACGGACACAGCGGGAGCCGGGGTGACCGATTCGGTACGTAGTGTCCCTGATCTGCTCCGTGCCGCCGCGGCGGGCCGGCCGGACCGGACCGCACTGGTCGACGAACAGCGCCGGTTGAGCTGGTCGGACCTGGATCGGCAGGTGGACCGGGCCGCCCGGGCCCTGCTGGCCGAAGGACTGGCCCCGGGGGATCGGGTCGGGCTGCGCCTGCCCACCTGCTGCGACCTGGCCGTGCTGTACCTGGGTGCGCTGCGGGCCGGTCTGGTGGCGGTGCCGATCGACCCCGCCTGCACGGACCCGGAAGCCGGCCACATCCTGGCCGACAGCGGCGCCGTGCTGTGCGTGGACGGGCACAACGCCGGCCGGATCCTTGCGGCGGACCCGGACCCGGACCCGGACCCGGACGCTGTCGCCCCGCCCGCGAACGCGGCCGGCGAGGACATCGCGGTACTGCTCTATACCAGCGGCACCACGGGCACTCCCCGCGGCGCGATGCTCTCGCACCGGGCGCTGCTGGCGAACCTCGATCAGCTCGCCGCAGTCGAGCCGGCGCTGCTCACCGCCGACGACGTGCTGTTCGTGCCGCTGCCGCTCACGCACATCTTCGGCCTCAACGCCGGGCTGGGAATGGCGCTGCGGGTCGGCGCGACCACCGTGCTCGCCGGGCGGTTCGACCCGGCGGCCACGCTGCACCAGATGGCCGTCGAGGGCGTCACGGCCGTGGCCGCCGTGCCCGGCCAGTACGCGTCGTGGCTGCGCCGCCCGGATGTGCGTGACGGCTTCGCCCGAGTCCGCATCGCGATCTCCGGCTCGGCCACCCTGGGCCGCGGCCTCGTGGCCGGATACGCCGAGCTGGGCGTCCGGCTGTGCGATGGCTACGGGCTCACCGAGGCGGCCCCCGTCGTCGCGCTGAACGTGCCCGGCGTGGCCGGCGAACCGCGGGCCGGGTCAGTGGGCCGTCCACTTCCGGGGATCGAGGTGCAGCTGCGCGACGCCGACGGCACCGTGCTCGACACCGACAGTGGCGATCCCGGACGGATCTTCGTCCGCGGCCCGAACCTGTTCTGCGGGTACTGGCCCGATGGCGGGGGAGGTCCGGACGGCGACGGGTGGTTCGGCACCGGCGACATTGCGGTGCGCGATGCCGACGGCGGGCTGCACCTGGTCGGGCGCAGCGCCGAGCTGGTGAACGTCAACGGGTTCAACGTGTACCCGGCCGAGGTCGAGGCGGTACTGGCCGCCGACGCCGCGGTGGCCGAGGTCGCCGTGACCGGGGTGCCGGACGAGCGCACCGGCGAGGCGGTGCATGCGTACGTCGTGCCCGCCCGTGGCGCCACGGTCCGCCCGGACGAGTTGCTGGCGGCGGCCGCGCGCTCGCTGGCGCGCTTCAAGCTGCCGGCCGTGATCGAGGTCGTGGCCGAGCTGCCGCACACCGTGACCGGCAAGGTGATGAAATGGGCGCTCGGGGGCAGCGACGGGCAGGGCAACAGCGGAGGACGGACCGGTGGCGGCGACTGATCACGACGTAACGTTGGTCACGCGGGTCGGCTGTCACCTGTGCCAGGACGCCGAGGTCACCCTGCGCCGGCTGCGGGACGAGCTTGGCTTCCGCTACACCGAACTCGACGTGGACGCCGAGCCGCGCCGCCAGGACGAATACTCCGACCGGGTACCGGTAATCCTGATCGACGGCAAGGAACACGGCTACTGGCGGGTCGAGGAGCAGAGGTTCCGCAAGGCGCTGAAGCGCTGAATCACGGCCGCCGACAGGGCGCCAGCCGCACCTATAACACAGCCCTGCTCGATTTGGGAAAAGATTCACGAGCGGCGTAGCTTCGGAGCAGTCCAATCGCTTCTACCACACCGACCCACCGGGCCGTCCAGCGGCCGGAGCGGGGCCGGTGCTACCGAGGTGCCGATGTCCGACGAGCGCACGGGAGTCAGCTCCGATGCGCGCACCGTTCCCGAGGCCACCGTGGCCCGCCTGGCCACGTATCTGCGCGTGCTCGGCGAGCTCGGTGACGGCACGGTCGCGACGATCTCGTCCGAGGAGCTGGCCGTCGCGGCCGGCGTGAACTCGGCCAAGCTGCGCAAGGACCTGTCCTACCTGGGCTCCTACGGCATCCGTGGCGTCGGCTACGACGTCAGCACGCTCAGCGACGAGATCGCGCGCACGCTGGGCATCAGCGTGCACCGCGCGGTAGCGCTGATCGGTGTCGGCAACCTGGGCCAGGCGCTCGCCGGGTACGACGGGTTCGTCTCGCGCGGGTTCCGGATCGCTGCGCTGCTGGACGCCTCGCCCGAGCTGATCGGGCGGACCGTGCGCGGTCTGGTCGTGCGCGACGTCGCCGACCTGGCCGAGGTCGTGGCCGAGCAGCAGATCACGATCGCCGTGCTCGCCACGCCGGCCGACGTGGCGCAGCAGGTGTGCGACCAGGTCGTGGCTGCGGGCGTGACCAGCATCCTGAACTTCGCGCCGGTCGTGCTCTGCGTGCCCTCGTACGTCGACCTGCGCAAGGTCGACCTGGCGGCTGAGCTGCAGATCCTGTCCTTCCACGAGAACCGCAAGGCCGCGGCGCTGATGTCGTCGGGGGGTGCCGGCTCATGAGCATTCTGGTTGTCGGGCTGTCGCACCGGACGGCGCCGGTCGCCTTGCTGGAAAAGGCGGTCGTGCCCGTCGACGACCTGCGCAAGACCGTCGAAGAGCTGCACGAGACCGAGACGATCAGTGAGGTGCTGCTGCTGTCGACGTGCAACCGCGTCGAGGTGTACGCGGACGTCGCGCGGTTCCACCCGGCTGTCGCCGAGATCGGCGCGGTGCTCTCACGGCACTCCGGCGTGCCCGTCGCGGATCTCACCGAGCACCTGTACGTGCACTTCGCCGAGGCCGCGGTCGAGCACCTGCTGACAGTCGCGTCCGGGCTGGACTCGATGGTCATCGGCGAGTCGCAGATCCTCGGCCAGTTGCGCGCCGCGTACACGCTGGCCACCGAGCTCGGCTCGGTCGGCACGGTGCTGCACGACCTGGCCCAGACCGCGCTGCGCGTCGGCAAGCGCGTGCACACCGACACCGGTATCGACCGCGCCGGCGCGTCCGTCGTGTCGGTCGCGCTGGACCGCGCCGAGCAGGTGCTGGGCTCGCTCGCCGGGCGCCGGGCGCTGATCGTCGGCGCCGGCTCGATGGGTGCGCTCGCCGGCGCCTCGCTGCGCCGCCGCGAGATCGGCGACATCGTCGTCGCGAACCGCTCGCCCGAGCGCGCCGAGCGGCTGGCCGAGACGCTGAACGGGGCGGCGGTCGGGCTGTCGGCGCTGCCCGAACAGATCGTGCAGGCCGACCTGGTGATCTCCTCCACCGGAGCGACCGGGCTGATGGTCGAGGCCGACCAGGTGCCCGCACGCCCGGACCGTCCGCTGGTGGTGCTGGACCTGGCGCTGCCGCGGGACGTCGCGCCGTCGGTAGGTGAGCTCGCGGGCGTGACCTACGTGGACATCGACGCGCTGCGCTCGAGCGGCGCGATGGTCAGCGACGCCGACGTCCAGGACGCGACCGCGATCGTCACCGAGGAGCTGGGCCGCTACCTCGGCGAGCAGCAGAAGCTGGCCGTCGCACCGACCGTGACCGCCTTGCGCGCGCGTGCCAATCAGGTGATCGAGGCCGAGCTGGCCCGCCTGGACGGCAAGCTGCCCGGCCTCGACCCGGACGTGCGGCGGGACGTCGCCGAGACCGTCCGGCGCGCGGTGGAGAAGCTGCTGCACGCGCCGACCGTCCGGGTGAAGGAGTTCGCGTCGCTGCCCGGTGGCGACCAGTACGCGAGCGCGCTGCGCGAGCTGTTCGACCTCGACCCGGCCGCCGCCGAGTCCGTCGCTGCGGTGAAGAAGCCGCCGGGTGGTGAGGCGTCGTGACCGTGACTCGCACGCTGCGCATCGGCACACGCGCCTCGGCGCTGGCCCGCACGCAGACCCAGCACGTGATCGACGCGCTCGGCGTCGCGGTGGACGTCGTCCCGATCGTCACGCACGGCGACCGGTCCAGCGCATCGATGGCCCAGCTCGGGGGCACCGGGGTCTTCGTGTCGGCGCTGCGGGAAGCCCTGCTCGCCGGCGAGATCGACGTGGCGGTGCACTCGTTCAAGGACCTGCCGACCGCGCCCGCGGACGGGATCGTGATCGCGGCCGTCCCGCTGCGCGAGGACCCGCGCGACGCGCTCGTCGCCCGCGACGGGCTGACCCTCGGGGCGCTGCCGGCCGGGTCCCGGGTCGGCACCGGCGCGCCGCGCCGTGCCGCGCAGCTGAACGCGCTCGGCCTGGGGCTCGAGATCGTCGAGCTACGGGGCAACGTCGACACGCGGTTGGGCAAGGTTGCGTCCCGGGAACTGGACGCGGTCGTCCTCGCGCTGGCCGGGCTGCGCCGGCTGGGCCGCGCGGACGAAGTCACCGAGATCCTTGACCCGATCCAGGTGCTGCCCGCCCCCGCGCAGGGTGCGCTGGCGATCGAGTGCCGAGCGTCCGATGACGACGCCCGCGCGGTGCTGGCCGCACTGGATCACGCCGACACCCGGGCCGCCGTCGCCGCGGAGCGGGCCCTGCTGGCCGCGCTGGAGGCCGGGTGCACCGCCCCGGTCGGCGCGCTGGCAGTCGTCGCCGAGGGCGACGGCGGCACCGAGGTTTTCCTGCGGGCCAACGTGACGGAACTGGACGGCAACGACGCCGTCCGCCTGTCCGCCACCGGCCCGACCACCGATGCCGAGGGCGTGGGACGGCGGCTCGCCGCCGACCTGCTCGCCGCAGGCGCAGATCAACTCATGGGAGTTCAATCATGACGACCCGAGCGCGTAAGAACCTCGGCCGGATCACCTTCGTGGGTGCCGGTCCGGGCGACCCGGGCCTGCTGACCGTCCAGGCGGTGGACGCGCTGCGTGGCGCGGACGTCGTGTTCGCCGACGCCGCGGTCAGTCCGGCGGTGTCCGAGCTGGGCGGCTGCGACGTGCGCCCGGTCGATTCCACGCCGGCCGAGACGGCGAAGCTGCTGCTGGCCGAAGCGCGCAACGGGCTCACCGTCGTGCGGCTCGTCGGAGGCGACCCGTTCGCCGACGACGCGGCGGTCAAGGAGGCGCTGGCCGTCGCCAAGACGGTCGTCCCCTTCGACGTGGTCCCGGGCATCCCTGCCGGTCTCGGCGCGGCGACCTACGCCGGTGTCGCCTACGGACCTGTGCGCACGTCGGTCGAGATCGCCGACGCGGCAGCACTGGACGGCCGCACGTTCGAGGCGCTGGCCGCGACGCCCGGCACGCTGGTGCTCACCGTCCCCGCCGCCGACGTCCGCCTCCTGGGTGATCAGCTGGTGGCCAACGGGCTCAAGCCGGACACCGCAGTCACGGTCAGCTGCGGCGCGACGACCACCGGTCAGCAGACGATCAACGGCACGGTGGGGGATCTGGAGCTGGCCGCGGTCGGCATGACCGGTCCGCTGGTGATCACGGTGGGCAAGGCCGCCGCGCAGCGCGAGAAGCTGGCCTGGTGGGAGTCGCGGTCCCTGTACGGCTGGAAGGTGCTCGTGCCGCGGACCAAGGAGCAGGCCGGCGCGATGAGCGATCGGCTGCGTTCGTACGGCGCGGTGCCCGTGGAGGTGCCGACCATCGCCGTCGAGCCGCCGCGCACGCCCACCCAGATGGAGCGCGCGATCAAGGGTCTGGTCACCGGCCGGTACGAGTGGATCGTGTTCACGTCCACCAACGCGGTGAAGGCGGTGCGCGAGAAGTTCGAGGAGTTCGGCCTGGACGCCCGCGCGTTCGCCGGCGTCAAGATCGCCTGCGTCGGCGAGGCCACGGCCGCAGCGGTACGGGCCTTCGGGATCCGTCCGGAGCTGCTGCCGTCGGGCGAGCAGTCCTCCGAGGGGCTGCTGGCCGACTTCCCGCCGTTCGACGACGTGCTCGACCCGATCGACCGGATTCTGCTGCCGCGCGCGGACATCGCGACCGAGACGCTGGCCGCGGGGCTGCGTGAGCGCGGCTGGGAGATCGACGACGTGACGGCGTACCGCACGGTGCGCGCTGCTCCGCCGGCCGCCGAGATCCGCGACGCGATCAAGTCCGGCGGGTTCCAGGCGGTGTGCTTCACGTCCTCGTCCACCGTGCGGAACCTGGTCGGCATCGCCGGCAAGCCGCACGCGCGGACCGTGGTCGCCTGCATCGGGCCGCAGACCGCAGCCACCGCGAAGGAGTTCGGCCTGCGCGTGGACGTGCAGCCCGAGTCGGCGACCGTGCCGGCCCTGGTGGACGCGCTGGCCGAGTACGCGGTGCTCAAGGCCGCCGAGGAGCGCGAGAAGGCCGCTGCCGCTGCCGCCAAGAAGGCCGCTCGCGCCTCCTCCCGCCGCGCCGCGCGCTGATGTCTCTGCCCGAACTTCCGGGGTATCCGGTGTCGCGGCTGCGGCGGCTGCGGCGCACGCCCGCGCTGCGGCGGCTGACCTCGGACGTGGTCGTGCGCCCGTCCGACCTGGTGCTGCCGATGTTCGTGCGCGAGGGCGTCGGCGAGCCGGTGCCGATCACGTCGATGCCCGGCGTCGTCCAGCACACCCAGGAGTCGCTGGTGAAGGCGGCCGTCTCGGCGGTCGAGTCGGGCGTGGGCGGGCTCATGCTGTTCGGCATCCCCGAGCACAAGGACGCGCTCGGCACTGGTGCGGACGATCCGGAGGGCGTGCTGAACGTTGCACTGCGCCGGCTGCGTGCCGAGCTCGGCGACGACACCGTGCTGATGGCCGACCTGTGCCTGGACGAGTTCACCGATCACGGGCACTGCGGCGTCCTGGCCGAGGACGGTTCCGTGGACAACGACGCGACGCTGCTGCGGTACGCCTCGATGGGACTGGCGCAGGCCGAGGCGGGTGCGCACCTGCTGGGCACCAGCGGGATGATGGACGGCCAGGTCGCCGCGGTGCGCCGCGCGCTGGACGACGCCGGGCACCTCGACACCGGCATTCTGGGTTACGCGCCGAAGTACGCGTCGGCCTTCTACGGACCGTTCCGCGAGGCCGTCAACTCCTCGCTGGTCGGTGACCGCAAGACCTACCAGCAGGACGCGGCGCGCAGCGTCGACGAGGCGCTCGCCGAGGTGGCGCTGGACGTGGCCGAGGGCGCTGACATCGTGATGGTCAAGCCCGCGCTGCCGTACCTGGACGTGCTGCGCGCGGTGGCCGAGGCGTCGCCCGTGCCCGTGGCCGCGTACCAGATCAGCGGCGAGTACGCGATGGTCGAGGCGGCTGCCGAGCGCGGCTGGCTGGACCGCGAGCGGGCGATCGTCGAGACCCTCACGTCGATCAAGCGGGCCGGCGCCTCGATAATCCTGACCTATTGGGCAACCACATTTCCTAACATTGATCTAACATAGGGGTATGACAGACATCGGGGACCGGGCTCGGATCCCCTCCCCAACCAGCTGGTACCGCGAACCGGCTCGCTCCTATCTGTCCACCGCGGGCCTCGCGCTGCTGATCGTCGCCGGCTTCGTCCTCGACCTGGTCCTCGGCGGTGCCTGGGCGCACCTGATCGGCTGGGCTATCGCGTTCGTCGTCGTCGTGGGCATCGACGCGCTGACGGTCCATGCGGCGCGGACCCTGCGGTCCGTCGCGGTGTCCGAGACACAGGTCCGCGTCGGCGACGACGTCATCGAGCGGGCCGACATCCTGGGTATCGAGCTCGGTGGCGTCCGAGGCGATGGCGTGCCCGAGGCCGGCAGCAGCGAGATCCTCGGGCGCACCTCGGCCGAGGGGATGCCGCGAGGCTGCGTCGGGGTGTCGCTGATCCTGACCGGCGGGCGGCACGTGATCGTCCCGACCCGGCGCCCGGAGCGGCTGGCCGCCGCGCTGCAGGCCGAGCTGGCGGTGCCCGAGGTCCGTCCCGCGACCGCGGCCGAGCTTCCGCTGCTGGCCGAGATCGACTCGCGCGCGGAGACGCTGTTCACCGTCGCCGGGCTGCAGCTGCCACGCGTCGTGTTCCCGGTGGACAAGCTGCCGAACGCCAAGGCCGTCTTCGTCCAGGGCCGCCCGCCCGTCGGATTCATCCGGGTCGAGGAGGTGGACGGTCTGGCGCACGTCGAGGAGCTGGCCGTGCTGCCCTCGCACATGCGCCGCGGCATCGGGTCAGCGCTGCTGGAAGCGGCGTGCGCGTGGGCGGCCGGTAACGGCTACAAGGCAATCACCCTGATCACGTACGCCGACGTCCCGTGGAACGGACCGTTCTACGCGGCGCGCGGCTTCGCCGAGTTGTCGGCGGCGCTGACGCCCGAGCTGGCCGAGCTGCGCGACTGGGAGCGAACCGTCGGCCTGGACGAACTCGGCCGGCGCATAGTCATGCGGCGCGACTTATAGGGCCGCTGTCGATCGTCGCGCCGCCCACTCGCAAGCTCGCAGGCGGACACGTCGACCGACGGGCGACTTCGTCGCCATTGCGGCCGTTAGCTGGTTGCTTTGCGCTCCGCCGGGGAGGTCACCGCACGTCCTGTCGTGTACCACTGCGGATGAGCAGGGTGAGTACGCCGGCGATCACGATGCCGACCAGGTTGATGCCCAGCTGGGAGGCGGACAGCCAGGTCTCGTGCCAGTTGCCCAGCACTCCGGCCACGGCCGCGTTTCCGGCCGCCGGCACGGTCGTCACGGAGATGAACACGCCGACGAGCGCGGCCGACTTGCTGGACGTCAGCGACAGCATGCCGGCCGCGCCCGCGACCAGCGCGGTGATCAGTGAGAACCAGCCCGGGTGGTATATGAACTCGGTCTCGCGGTGTCCGGACAGATTCGAAGCGTCGATCAGGCCGACCGCTCGCGCGAGCAGGGCAAGCAGCGCGGTGATCACGATCGCGGCGGGGAAGCCGACGGCGAGCGCGACGACCGCGCGTCGCGCGATCTGCGCGCGTCGGCGGACGATCCCGACGGCGATGCCGGCCAGCGGACCGAACTCCGGGCCGACGACCATGGCGCCCACGATCGTGACCTGGGAGTCGGTGACGACACCGATGGCGGCCAGCAAGGTGGCGAGGACCAGGAAGGCGAGGAACGTCGCGCTCAGCGTCGAGTCGCTGCCGGTTCGGGTGAGCAGTTCGTCCCAGATCACCGCGTCGTCCGGCTCGCCCGGGGCGTCGTCTTCGGCCTTGCGGGCGAGCGCGCCGAGCGCGGTGTCGACCGGGTCGAGCGTGATCATCCCGGCGTCGTTGATGCCCAGCCGGTCGAGTTCGTGCAGCACGGCGTTGGTCGCCTCGCGGGCGACGTCCGCGGTGATCACGTCGAGATCGGGAGCAGACGGGCCGATCTGACCGCGGCTGATCGCGACCGCGCCCGGAGTGGCTGTCACCGCCTCGACGGCCGGCCCGGCCAGCTCGCGCGGGCACACCACGCGCAGATGCAGGAGCGTCACGGCTGTGTCGACCCGGCGCCGGCCGGCGTCAGCGCGGGGCCATCCGGATCGCGCCGTCGAGTCGGATGACCTCGCCGTTGAGCATCGGGTTCGCGACGATGTGCTCGACGAGGGCGGCGTACTCGTCCGGGTCGCCGAGCCGCGACGGGTGCGGCACCTGTGCGCCGAGGCTGTCCTGCGCCTCCTGCGGCAAGCCCTCGAGCATCGGGGTTTTGAACAGGCCGGGGGCGATCGTCATGACTCGGATCTGCTTGTCGGCGAGGTCGCGCGCGATCGGCAGCGTCATGCCGACGACGCCGCCCTTGGACGCGGAGTAGGCCGCCTGACCGACCTGACCCTCGAACGCCGCGACGGATGCGGTGTTCACGATGACGCCGCGCTCACCGTCGACCGGTTCATTGTTCGCGATGCGCTCGGCGGCCAGGCGAATGACGTTGAACGTGCCGATCAGGTTGACCGTGACCACCCTGGCGAACTGGTCCAGTGGCATGACCACGCCCTTGCCGCTGATCACGCGGCCGGGCGTGCCGATGCCGGCGCAGTTGACGGCGACCCGGATGGGGCCGCGGGCCGCAGCGGCGTCGAGGGCGGCAGTGACGTCCGCCTCGCTGGTGACGTCGGCCGGAGCGAAGCTGGCCCGGTCGCCGATCTCCGCCACGGTGTCGGCGCCGGGGGCAGACGGCAGGTCGACGAGGACGACGTGCGCGCCGGCCTTGGCCAGACGGCGAGCGGTGGCCCGGCCGAGTCCGGATGCCCCGCCGGTGATGATCGCGACGCTGCCTTCGATGTTCATGCGCCGTCCGTGCCCTTTCGCGCTGTGAGTCCGTGAGTATCCGGCCCGATCCTGCCGTACGCGGCGCCGAGCGGGGCCACCGGCGGTGGGACGTCGGCCGCGAACCTGGGGTGCGCGAGCTTTGCTCTGCCCGGTGAGGCCGTGCGCTTGCCCGGTATTACCGAGCAGAGCAAGTGTGTGCTGCCGGGTGTGACGGCGTGAGGACCTTGCTCTGCCCGGTGAGGGCGTGCGCTTGCCCGGTATTACCGAGCAGAGCAAAGGTGCGCGCACACTACCCCCAGCCGGCTGGATTCGAGGTGGGCTCGTGCGGTACCGGTCCAGCACGGCTCGCCGCTGGCGGACCGAGTTGTTCCCGCCCGCCGCCCTGGATGGGCACCGTGCAGCTGCCCGAGCCGGCCGCCCTGCGAGACTGGGTGCCGTGAGCGATGCACCCGTCTCGGCAGACCTGTTCGCCCGTGCCCAGCGCGTGACGCCGGGCGGCGTCAACTCACCCGTCCGCGCCTTCCGCGCCGTCGGCGGCACACCGCGGTTCATGGTCAGCGGCTCCGGCGCGTACCTGATCGATGCGGACGGCCGCCGGTACGTCGATCTGGTTTCGTCCTGGGGACCGATGATCCTCGGGCACGCCCACCCCGCGGTCGTCGCTGCGGTCCAGCAGTCGGCGACGTCCGGGCTGTCCTTCGGGACGCCGACTGCAGGTGAGGTCGAGCTCGCCGAGCTGCTGATCGGACGCGTCGCCTCCCCGTCACTGCAGCAGGTGCGACTGGTCAACTCGGGCACCGAGGCGACCATGTCCGCGATCCGCCTGGCGCGCGGCGTCACCGGGCGGCACCGCGTCGTGAAGTTCGCCGGCTGCTACCACGGTCACGTCGACGCGCTGCTCGCGTCGGCGGGCTCGGGCGTCGTGACGTTCGGACTCCCGGACACCCCCGGGGTCACCGGCGCGCAGACCGCCGAGACGATCGTGCTGCCCTACAACGACCTGGACGCGGTCGAGGCCGCGTTCGCCGAGTTCGGCACCGAGATCGCGTGCGTGATCACCGAGGCGGCGGCCGGGAACATGGGCGCGGTCGCGCCGGTCGACGGCTTCAACGCCGGGCTGCGGGAGATCACGTTCAAGCACGACGCCCTGCTGATCATGGACGAGGTGATGACCGGGTTCCGCGTCTCGCCCGCGGGCTGGTACGGCCTGGACCCGGTCGAGGCGGACCTGTTCACGTTCGGCAAGGTGATGAGCGGCGGCCTGCCCGCGGCTGCGTTCGGCGGCCGCGCGGACGTGATGGACAAGCTCGCGCCGTCCGGGCCGGTGTACCAGGCGGGCACGCTGTCGGGGAACCCGGTTGCGGTCGCCGCCGGGCTGGCCTCGCTGCGCGCGGCGGGACCGGACGTCTACGACGCGCTGGACGCGAACGCGCAAACCGTCGGCCGCCTGGTGACGACCGCGCTGACCGAGGCCGGTGTCGAGCACCGCGTCCAGTACGCCGGCAACCTGTTCTCGGTGTTCTTCGCCGCCGACAAGGTCACTGATTTCGCCGGCGCCCAGGCCGCGGCGACCTGGCGCTACAGGCCGTTCTTCCACGCGATGCTGGACGCCGGCGTGTACCTGCCGCCGAGCGCGTTCGAGGCCTGGTTCGTCAACGCCGCCATGGACGACGGCGCTCTGGCGATCATTGCCGACGCCCTGCCCGCTGCGGCCCGCGCCGCCGCGGAGGCCACCCCCACCTGACCGAAAGCGGGGTGGGGGACGGGCCTGAGAGGATGGGCGGCATGACCACCGTCCACCTGCTGCGCCACGGCGAGGTCCACAACCCCGACCACATCCTGTACGGCCGGCTGCCCGGGTTCCGGCTCTCGGACCTCGGCGTGGCCCAGGCCAAGCTGGCCGCCGAGTACCTCGCGCAGCGGCCGATCGGTTACCTCGTCTCGTCCCCGCTGGAGCGCGCTCAGCAGACCGCGCAGCCGCTGGCGGACGCGCTCGGGCTGGCAATCGAGACGGACGAGCGGCTCATCGAGGCGAGCAACCACCTCGAGGGCAAGCCGGTCGCGGGCGGCGCCGGCCTGTTCCGCGACCCGAGCCTGTTCAAGTACTACCGCAACCCGTTCCGTCCGTCCTGGGGCGAGCCGTACGTGCAGATCGCGGCGCGCGTGCTCACCGCGGCCCGGGCGGCGCGCGACGCAGCCGCCGCGATCGGGCCGGACGCCGAGGCGGTGTGTGTCAGCCACCAGCTGCCGATCGTGTGCGCGCGGCGCAGCGCCGAGGGCAAGCGGCTGTTCCACGACCCGCGCCACCGCGACTGCAGCCTTGCGTCGGTGACGTCCTTCACGTTCGACGGGGAGGCGATCACGGCGATCGAGTACGCCGAGCCGGCCGCTGCGTTGCCCTCCGGCCACGGCGCCGGAGCATGAGGCGCGCACAGTCCGGATAGACCGGGCCCACAGGATGCTGAGGCGGTGTCGGGGCATTTAACACCGTGCCGCACACTGGACGGCGATGAAATTGCGCCTGGTCCCGATCGCGCTGGCGTGTGCGGCAGTTGCCGCCGCCGCGTTCGTGACCGGTTGCGCCGGCAAGAACGCCGTAGACCAGAACGCCGGCGGCGACTTCCGGTTCGTCAGCGCCAGCGACCCCGGTCAGACCTGGAAGCCGGCGGATCGCAAGAAGGTCGGCGAGGTCACCGGAGAGCTGCTCGACGGGGGCAGCTTCAACCTGGCCAGTGACGCGGGCAAGGTCGTCGTCGTCAACTTCTGGGCCAGCTGGTGCCCGCCGTGCCAGATCGAGACGCCGCAGTTCGACAGCGTCTACCGCGCCTACAAGGACAAGGGCGTCGACTTCGTCGGCATCGACTTCAAGGATCAGCGCGGCAAGGCACAGTCGTTCGTCAAGGACAACGACATCAGCTTCCCGATCGTCTACGACCAGCAGGGCAAGACGGCGCTGGAGCTCGGGCACCTTCCCTCGCAGGGCCTGCCGTTCACGGTGCTGATCGACAAGCAGCAGCGCGCCGCCGCCGTCTACGTCGGGTCGCTCACGCCGAAGGACCTCGAGCCGGTGCTGGACAGGCTGCTTGCCGAGTCGGCCGCGGCTGTTGGTTCATCCACCGGCCCGGGGGCGTAGCAATGCCGCTCGCCGACGCCGGGCTGTCCCATGCGGTGAACGACGGCCCGCTGCTGGTCGCCGCGGCGGTCGCTGCGCTCGTCGGTCTGGTCGGCTTCCTGTCGCCCTGCGTACTGCCGCTCGTGCCCGGTTACCTGTCGTACGTCGCCGGCCTCTCCGGTGAGAGCGGCAGCCGGTCGCGTCCGAGCCAGGGCCGGATGGTCACCGGAGCGGTGCTGTTCGTGATCGGGTTCTCGGTGATCTTCGTCCTCGGCGGCGTGCTGTTCGGCAGCCTCGGCGCTGCGGTGCGTGATCACACGAACGAGATCGCGCGCTGGCTCGGCGTGGTCACGATCGTCATGGGGGTCGTGTTCCTCGGCGGCTTCGGTCTGCTGCAGCGCGAGTTCAAGGTGCACCGGCTACCGGCGCCGGGACTGCTCGGCGCGCCGCTGCTCGGGCTCGCGTTCGGTGCCGCCTGGACACCCTGTCTGACGCCGACGTTCAGCGCGGTCTACAACATGTCGCTGACGTCCGGGACGGCCGGGCGCGGCGCGTTCCTGATGGCCTGCTACTGCGTCGGGCTCGGCATCCCGTTCGTGCTCGTCGCGCTCGGCGTCGGCTGGGTGACCGGCGCGCTCGGTTTCGTCCGCCGGCACATGGCGTTGGTCAGCCGCGTCGGCGGGCTGCTGCTCATCGTGATCGGCGTCCTGCTCGTCACCGGACAGTGGACCGACTGGATGGATCAGCTGAAGTTCACCGTCGGTCCCACCGCCGGGGTGAGCATATGACCACCCCACGCATGAACGGCCAGCTGAACACCGTGATCCGTCCGCTGCGAATGGCGTGGCGCCGGCTCACCAGCATGCGCACGGCGCTGATCCTGCTGTTCCTGCTCGCCGTCGCTGCGGTGCCCGGCTCGATCCTGCCGCAGCGCCCGCTGAACCCCGACAAGACCAACAGCTACATCGCCTCCCACGGTGCCTGGGGACGGTTCCTCGACCACCTCGGCATGTACGACGTGTTCGGCTCGGTGTGGTTCGCCGCGATCTACCTGCTGCTGTTCGTCTCCCTCGTCGGCTGCCTGATCCCGCGCATCCGGCTGCACGCGCGCGCGATGATCCGCAAGCCGCTGCCCGCCCCGCGCAACCTCGACCGGTTGCCCGAGAACGCAGCTTTCGACGTCGCCGAGTCCGCCGACGCCTATGCGGACGCCGCGCGCCGCACGCTCGGTCGTCGCTGGCGGGTCACCCGGCGCGTCGAGGCGTCGGGCGCCGTCACGCTCTCGGCCGAGAAGGGCTACAGCCGCGAGACCGGCAACCTGCTCTTCCACGTCGCGCTGCTCGCCGGCCTGGTGCTGATCGCGATCGGTCAGCTGTACAAGTACCAGGGCAGCGTGATCGTCACGCAGGGCGACGGGTTCTGCAACGTCATCCCGTCCTACGACGCGTGGAAACCCGGACGGCTCGCGGCAAACGGCAAGGCGAACATGGCGCCGTTCTGCATCGACAAGCTGAACAGCTTCACCGCCACCTACACCAAGACCGGCGAGCCCTCGAAGTTCGCCGCTGACGTCACCTACCAGAAGAACCTGGACGCGCCGAAGCAGCGTGACACGATCACGGTGAACCATCCGCTGCGGCTCGAGGGCGACCGCGTCTACCTGATCAGCCATGGCTTCTCGCCGACCATCACCGTGCGCATGCCCGACGGCGAGACGATCACCGACACGCAGGCGTTCGTGCCGTCCGACGCGACCACCTTCTTGTCCGAGGGCGCGTTCAAGGAGACCGGCAAACCCGGTGCGCACCAGGACGTCGGCATCTCCGGGATCTTCGCGCCGACGCCGGGCGAGTCGGCCAACGGGCTCATTTCCACCTCGCCGCAGGTGAACAACCCGGTGCTCGACATGTTCGTCTACGTCGGCGACGTGAACCCGAACGGCCAACCGGAATCGGTCTACTCGCTGGACACGTCCGCGCTGAAGAAGATCGGGCAGGCCAGCCTGAAGGTCGGCCAGAGCAAGACGTTCCCGAACGGCGTGAAGGTCACCTTCGACGGTTGGAAGCCGTACGCGAGCATCCAGGTCAGCCACGACCCCACGCAGGGTTACCTGCTGATCGCGGTCGTCGCGATGGTGCTCGGGCTGATCGGCTCGCTCGGCATCCGCCGCCGCCGGCTGTGGCTGCGGGTCACCCCACCGTCCGAGGCTGCGGACGGATCACCTACCGTTGTCAGCGTCGGCGGCCTGGCCCGCAGCGACTCCGGCAACTTCACCGCGGAGTTCGCCGCGCTGCTCGAACGGCTGCAGGCGGCAGGAACGGCGGTGCAGCCCGTGGCTGTGCCGGCCGGGAAGGAGTAACGGGTGGCTGGTATCGACGGCTCGATGGCGCACCTGTCCGACACGCTGTTCACGACCTCGATCGCGACCTACGCGCTGGCGATGGTGGGCTTCACCGCCGAGTACGCGTTCGGCCGCAAGGGGCGGATCGCCGCGACGGTCCCGGTCGCGGCACCCGCGCGTGAACTCGTCGGCGTCGGGGGGCCGCCCGCGGCTGAGTTCATCGACCCGCCTGTCGCTGCGCCGATTGCGCCCGCGGAAGGTCGCTCGTTCGCCGACCGGATCGGCCGGGCCTCGTTCGCGATCACGATCCTCGGCGTGCTGCTGCACGGCACGTCCATCGCCGTCCGCGCGATCGCGGTGGACGCGGTGCCGTGGAGCAACATGTACGAGTTCTCCTCGGTGGCCGGGCTCGTCGGAGTGATCGCATTCGTCGCCGTGCTGTGGAAGCTGCCGCAGTTGCGCCACCTGGGCGGGATCATCCTGCTGCCGGTCATCCTGCTGATGTTCCTTGCCGGCACGGTGTTCTACTCCAAGGCGCAGCCGCTGGTGCCGGCGCTGCAGTCGTACTGGCTGGCCATCCACGTCACGCTCGTATCGGTGGCCGAGGGCGCGCTGATGGTGAGCGCGGTATTGACGGTGCTGTACCTGGCCAAGAGTCGCTACGACCGGGTCAGCGTGCGGCCCGGCTACCGTCCCGGCTCGCTCGGCGCGCTCGCCGCCCGGCTGCCGGACGTCACGGCGCTGGACAAGGCCGCTTACCGGATCGTCGCGTTCTCGTTCCCGCTGTACACGGTCGCGATCATCTGCGGCGCGATCTGGGCCGAGGCGGCCTGGGGACGCTACTGGGGCTGGGACCCCAAGGAGACCTGGGCGTTCATCGTCTGGGTCGTCTACGCCTGCTACCTGCACGCGCGTGCGACCGCCGGCTGGAAGGGTCGCGCCGCCGCCTGGGTGAACCTGGCCGGCTTCGCGGCGATCATCTTCAACTTCGTGATCGTCAACATGGTGATCTCCGGACTGCACTCGTACGCCGGCCTGAGCTGAGCCACAACCGCCGTCCGCGATACTGAGCGGCATGGCGTTCTCGGACCTGCAGGACTTCGTCGCCGCGCTGGACAAGGACGGCGACCTGGCGCGCGTGCACGTGCCCGTCGACCCGCACCTCGAGGTGACCGGGATCGTGCAGCGCGTGCTGCGTGATGGCGGCCCGGCGTTGCTGTTCGAGAACCCGTCGCGCGGACGGATGCCGTTGCTGATGAACGCGTTCGGTACGCAGCGTCGGATGGCCCGCGCACTCGGCGTGAACGACCTGGACGAGATCGGCGCGCGGATCGCGGACCTGCTCCGTCCGGAAATGCCGCGCGGGATCGGCGGGCTGCGGGACGCGCTCGGCAAGGCGGCGTCGTTGCGCAATGTCCCGCCGCGGAAGGTGAAGGCGGCACCGTGCCAGGAGGTGATCGTCCGCGGCGACGACGTCGACCTGTCGATCCTGCCGGGCGTGAAGTCCTGGCCGGAGGACGGCGGCGTATTCCTCAACCTCGGGCTGACGCACACGAAGCATCCCGAGACGGGCGCTCGCAATCTCGGCATGTACCGGTTGCAGCAGCAGGATTCGCGCACGGTCTCGTTGCACTGGCAGATCCACAAGGACTCCACGTCGCACGCGGCGATCGCCGAGCGCCGGGGCGAACGGCTGCCGGTGGCGATCGCGTTCGGCTGCCCGCCCGCGGTTACGTACGCGGCGTCGGCGCCGCTGCCGTCCGATATCGACGAGTACCTGTTCGCCGGTTTCCTGCAGCAGGAACGAGTCGATCTCGTCGACTGCGTATCGGTTCCGCTGCAGGTGCCGGCGTCCGCTCAGATCGTGCTGGAAGGTTGGGCCGAGCCCGGATCGCGTTTGCCAGAAGGGCCGTTTGGCGATCACACCGGTTTCTACACGCCGGTCGAGCCGTTCCCGTTCCTGCGCGTCGAGACGCTGACGATGCGGACGGACCCGATTTACCAGTCGATCGTCGTGGGCCGTCCACCGCAGGAGGACGGGCCGATGGGCAAGGCCACCGAGCGAATCTTCCTGCCGCTGATCCGGATGACGGCGCCCGAGATCGTCGACTACGACTTGCCTGAAGTGGGCGTCTTCCACAACTGCTGCATCGTCTCGATCGACAAGCGGTTTCCCAAGCACGCGCAGAAGGTGATGAACGCGATCTGGGGCGCGGGACTGCTGTCGCTGTCGAAGCTGATCGTGGTCGTGGACGGGGACTGCGACGTGCACGACTACGCCGAGGTTGCCTGGCGGGCGTTCGGCAACGTGGACTACGCGCACGACGTGCTGCATTCGGTCGGGCCGGTCGACCATCTGGATCACGCGTCGTACGAGCAGTTCTTCGGCGGCAAGCTCGGTGTGGACGCGACCCGCAAGCTGCCGGGGGAGGGCTACCGGCGCGCGGGTGGCTGGCCGTCCGAGTGCGTCCTAGACTCCTCGACTCTCGAGCTGGTCGAACGCCGCTGGCGCGACTACGGCATTGGCTGATCACGTTTTCACCCGCCCTGGCCGCTTTGGCGCGCCCTGGCCGAGCACCCGGGGTGAAAACCTGATCAGGTCGTCAGTGCGTGCCGCCGCAGGCCTCGGCCGCCAGCGGGGGCCCGCCCCCGAACGGCGCGTCCGGCACGGGACCACCGTCGCCCCGCGGGCGCGCCCGACACCTGCGCAGTCGCGGGCCCGGCTGGCCGAGGCCGCGCGTGCGTACGTCGCGGCCGCCCGGGCCCTGGGCCTGACCCGTGACCAGGCGATCGCTGCAATTCCCCGCGAGTGGCGCGTTAACCCCTCGAGTGGCGAGATATAGCGCGCCACTCGGTACCGAAAGTCGCCACTCGGCAGAGGTGTTGACGGGGCCGAAGCGGCCCGCGAGTCGGTGGGGCAGACTTGTACGCGTGACGTCCGAGCCCCGTGATCTTGTTGCGCCTGGCGCGTCCGCACGCAACCAGGGCGGCGAGAGTGCGTCGGTGCGGGGCCGCGACAAGATCGGCACCGAGCGCGGTCGCGTCCGCAAGTTCCTGTCCCTGGTGATGATCGAGCACTCGGTGTTCGCGCTCCCGTTCGCGTATATCGCCGCCCTCACCGCGATGTGGACGCAGACCCGCTCGGTGCACTGGGTTCAGCTGGTCCTGATCACCGTCGCGATGGTCTCCGCGCGGACGGTCGCGATGAGCGCGAACCGCATCCTGGACCGCGGCTTCGACGCCCTGAACCCCCGTACCGCAAAGCGGGAACTGGTCACCGGCGAGCTGACCGTCCGCACCGCCTGGGTCGGCACCGCGGTCGCCACCGCGATCTTCCTCGGTAGCGCCGCCGCGCTGTCCTGGCTGTGCCTGGCGCTGTCCCCGATCGCGATCGCACTGCTCGTCCTGTACTCCTACGGCAAGCGGTTCACCGACTTCCCGCAGGCGCTTCTCGCCCTCGCGCAGTTCATCGCCCCGCTCGGTGCGTGGATCGCCGTGACGAACAGTGCGCCGTCCGCCGCGGTCGGGCTGGGCGTTGCCGTCGGTACCTGGATCGGCGGCTTCGACCTGATCTACTCCTGCCAGGACGCCGAGATCGACCGGCAGATCGGCTCGCGCTCGTTCCCGGCCCGCTTCGGCATCCCGGCCGCGCTGCGCACCTCGTCGGTCGTGCACGTCGCCACCGTCGCCGCGTTCGCATGGTTCGGCGCGGCCGCGGGCCTCGGTTGGCTGTGGTGGCTTGGCGTCGCGCTGACTGCGGCCGTCCTGACGTACGAGCACGTGATCGTCCGTCCGCACGACCTGTCCCGCGTCAACCGCGCGTTCTTCACCGCCAACGGCGTGATCGGCATCGGCCTGTTCGCGTTCGCGCTCGCCGACCTGGTCGTCCAGGGCCTCGGCGCATGACCCGCAGTTGGCCGCGCAGCAGGATGACCCGCCGCGATCGGCCCTGCTATAGGGCCAACCCATGAGAACGCCGTGGGTGGTCGGGGTGTCCGGGGCCTCGGGCACGCCGTACGCGCGAGCGGTGCTCACCGGGCTGCTGGACGCAGACCAGCCGGTCGACCTGGTCGTCTCGCGTGCCGCGCGGCTGACGATCCTGGACGAGACCGGACTGAGCTTCCGTGACGCGCACTGGCAGCAGGACCTCGCCGACTGGCTCGGCCGCGAGATCCCGGAGGCGGGCGGCGCAACCGACGGCGTGGACGGGACGACAGCCGCGAGCGTCCGGTACTGGGCCGCGGGGGATCTGGCGGCCGGGCCGTCCTCGGGCTCGTACCCGACGCGGGGCATGGTGGTCGTGCCGGCCTCGACGGCCGCGGTCGCCGGCATCGCGATCGGCCTCAGCAAGGACCTGCTGCAGCGCGCGGCGGACGTCACGCTCAAGGAGCGCCGGCCCCTCGTGATCGTGCCGCGCGAGACGCCGTACACGCGCGCCACCCTGCAGCACCTGCTCGAGCTGCACGACGCGGGCGCGACCGTGCTGCCGGCCAGTCCCGGTTTCTACAGCGCCCCCAAGGACGTCCAGCAGCTGGTCGACTTCGTCGCGGCCAAGGTCCTGGACGCGATCGGGGTCGGGCACGACCTGATCACCCGCTGGACCGGCGAGCTCGGCGGGGCCCGCGACAGGTAGCGTCCGGGTACGTGGACGCCGTCGATCGCCAGCTGCTGGACGCCCTTCGTGCTAATGCCCGGGCGACATACGCCGAGCTGGCACGCGTGGTCGGGCTCAGCGCGCCGGCGGTCCACGAGCGTGTGGGCAAGCTGGAATCGTCCGGTGTGATCACCGGCTACCACGCGGCGATCGCTCCCGAGTCGCTCGGCTACGCGATGAACGCGCTGGTCGGCATCTTCATGTCCGACGGCGCCGACAGCGACGAGGTCGCCACGCAACTGGCCGCGCTGCCCGCCGTCGAGCACTGCTGGTTCGTCGCCGGCGAGGAAACGTTCGTGGTCAAGGTGCGGGTGCCGGACGTGCACGGGCTCGAGGTCGCGATCCGCGCCCTCAACGGAATGCGCGGCGTGGCCCGCACGCGCACGTCCGTCGTGCTGTCGACGAAGTTCGAGGATCGCGTGCAGGTGACCGAGGCTGCCGACGCCGAGCCGTAGGCCTAGGCACATCTGGAGCCGGCGGGACGAGCCGTCCCGCGTCCGAGGCAGGGACGGTCTTGGCTAGATGCGGGCTGCCACCGTGTAAACGGACTTGTCGCTGCGGCGCCCGTCGGTGGCCCAACGCGCGGTCAGTTCCGTCGCGGTCGCAAGCTCGGTGATCTCCATGCCGTGCTCGGCGAAGAACGCGTCGGCGTGCAGCGGCGGCAGGCCGAACGTGACCGGCTCGCCGATCAACCGGATCGCGCGGGCGGCGGTGCGGCGCACCTGGTCGAACGGGTGCAGCCCGCCCGGGTCGTGCCAGAAGTCCATCGCGAGGGTGGACCCGGCACCGCACACGTCGTGCAGCGTGTCCATCGTCGCGCCTATCGCGGCGGCGGAGAGGTACATGCTCACGCCCTCCCACACCACGAACGTTCGCGCGCCGACCGTGAACCCGGCGTCCAGCAGGCGCCCGGCGAGCGACTGCGTCCGGAAGTCGATCTCGACGCGACGGATCGTGTTGCCGCCGAACAGCTCCGGGTGTGCCGCAACGATGCCTGCCTTGCGGCGCGACAGCGGCGCGAGATCGACCTCGTGCACGGGCCGTCCCTGCAACTGCTCCGCGAACCGGTACGCGCGAGAGTCGTAACCCGCCCCCAGGATTATCACCTGCTCGGCACCGTCGGCCAGAGCACTGCGCAGGTGCTCGTCGATGAACCGATGCCTCAGCAGCACGAACGCGGCGATGCCCGCGAGCTCGTGCCGTTCGGCCAGATGCACGAGCGGCGAACCGATGCGCAGTGCCTCGAGCGTGCGGCGGTGCACGCCGTCCAGGAACGCCGGAGCGAAGCGGTCGACCACTATCCGTCCGGTGCGTGGACGGTTCAGCTCCAGCGCCCGGGCCAGCGTCGTCCACTGCGCGGTCGCGCTGGGACGGTTCGAGGCGTGCAGCTCGGGCAGCAGCGGCAGCCGCGACGCGAAGGCGGGCAGTTCACGCGGCAGCGGGAGCCGGGACGGCAGCGCGATCCGGGACGGCAGGGTGATCTGCATCGACCGAGCCTATGCCGTGCCGGCGCGAGCGGATTCGGTGCTCAGACCCTGTCGCGCCGCTGTGTCGCCAGCCAGGCCGCGATCTCCGCCGGCTCCGGCTGCGGGCCGATCAGGGCTGCCGTCACGTGGCCCATTGCTGCCGCGCACAGGATGCGGTCGGCCACGACGTCCAGTTCGCCCCACGGCAGGTACGGCTTGGCGATGATCAGCGAAGCGATGCCGTGCGCGGCCGCCCACAGGTCGAGCGTGATCGGCAGCGGATCGCCCGTCGCGAAGATGCCCGCGTCCATGCATTCGCGCACGGTCGCCTGGAAGTGCGCGAAGGCCGACGACGCCAGCACTTCGTCGACGGCCGGCGGTGACGCGCACGGATCCATCGTTGCCAACCGGTAGTGCTCGGGATGCGCGACCGCGAACCGGATGTACGCCATGCCGAACGCGCGCAGCCGCGCCAGCGGCTCGACCACACCGTCCGCGCCCTGCAGCATGGCTGCGTCCAGTTCGGAGAAGACGTCGAACACGACCGCGTTCAGCAGTTCGTCCTTGTCGGCGAAGTGCAGGTAGATGGACGGCGGTGTGACGCCCACGGCGTCCGCTACCGCACGGATCGAGACCTTGTCCGCGTTGCCCGCCTCGGCCAGCAGCTTCTTGGCCGCGGTCACGATCTCCGCACGCAACTGTTCGCCGGAACCCCGTCTGGCGCGTGTGCGTCTCGGCGCGCTCATGCGTTGATCACGTTTTCACCTGTCCTGCTCGCGTGCGCTGCCACCAACCGGTCAGTGCCAGGGAAAACGTGATCGTTCGGAATCTCCGACAGGCCGATCCGGGCGTGCAGGCGCGCGAGCGGGGCGGGCGCCCACCAGTTCCACCGCCCGGCCAGGCGCATGAAGGCAGGCACCAGCATTCCTCGCACGATCGTCGCGTCCATGAGTACTGCCAGCGTAAGCCCGGTACCGAACATCATCATGAACGAGACGGACGAGCCGGCCATCGCGGCGAACACGATCGACATCAGCAGCGCGGCGGCGGTGACGATCCGGCCGGTCCGCCCGAGGCCGAGCGCGACAGCGTGCGTGTTGTCCGCCGCGGTGTGCCCGGATTCCAGCCACGCCTCGCGGATGCGCGACAGCAGGAACACCCCGTAGTCCATGGACAGTCCGAACGCGAGGCAGAACATCAGCGGCGGCATCGTCGGTGTCAGGTAGCCGGTTGTCGTCAGGTCGCGGAACAGCGAGCCGAAGTGGCCCTCCTGGAAGATCCACACCATGGCGCCGAAGGTGGCCGACAGCGACAGCGTGTTCAGCACCAGCGCCTTCAGGGGCAGCACGATCGAACCCGTGAACAGGAACAGCACCACGAATGTGGCGAGCGCGATCAGCCCTATCGCATAAGGCATTGCGGTGCCGAGCGAGTGCAGGCTGTCGCGGTTCACCGCGGTCTGGCCGCCGACCAGCACCTGCCACGGCGCGGGGACGCCCTCCACCGCGGCGAGCGTGTGCTTACCGGTGGACGACAGCGGGTCGCCGTCCGTGCGCACCATCAGGTAGGTCGCGGCCCCGCGCGTCATCGCCGGATCGCCGGGTGCGACGCGGCTGCCGCGGACGAACGTGCCCGCGGCCGAGGACACCGACGTCACGTTCGGCACGGACGACAGCCGCGCGGCGTAACCGTTGACGGCCGCCGCGCCGGCCCCGTCGCCGACGTCCGGCGCCACCACCGAGATCGTCGACGAGGCGTTGGACGCGAAGCCCTCCCGAAGGTCATCGCCAACCCGGTGGGCGGACGTCGAATGCGGCAGCACGCGGTCGTCGGGGTAGCCGAAATGCGCGTGCAGGAACGGCAGCCCGAGCGCGACCAGCAACGCCGTCACCAGCAGCCCGACGGGGATCGCCCGGCGCATCACGAACGAGGCGAACCGGTACCAGAAACCCTGCTCCACCGGCTTGGCCGCCGGCGGGGGACGGCCGAGGACGCGGCGCACGCCGGCGCGCAGGTCCAGCGAGTCCAGCCGGCTGCCGAGCAGCGTGAGCATCGCGGGCAGCAGGACGAGCGCCGCCAGCGTCGCGAGCGCCACCACCGCGATCCCCGCGTAGGCGAACGAGCGCAGGAAGTAGACCGGGAAGACAAGCATGGCGGCCAGCGACAGCCCGACGGTCAGCGCCGAGAACAGCACGGTGCGCCCGGCGGTGGCCATCGTGCGGCGCACCGCGGCGTCCGGCGCAGTGCCGCGCCGGATCTCCTCGCGATAGCGGCTGACGATGAACAAGCTGTAGTCGATGCCGAGCGCGAGGCCCATGGCCGTGGTCATGTTCAGCGCGTAGATCGACACGTCGGTCACCGACGCGAGCGCGCGAAGGATCACCATGGTGCCGACGATGGACGTCAGTCCGACGGCGAGTGGCAGCAGCGAGGCGATGAAGCTGCCGAACACCCAGATCAGCGCGACCGTGGTGAGCGGTACGGCGATCAGCTCCGCGACCGCCAGATCGGACTTGGTGTGCTCGTTGACCTCGTCGAACGCGACCGCCTGCCCGCCGGCGCGCACGCTCACGCCGTCGCGCGTGCTCAGGTCCAGCGCCTTCACGATCTTGTGCGCGCGGTCGGGCGCCACGCTGTCGTTGCCCGCCACGCGCGCGACGACCAGGGCGGACCGTCCGTCCGTACTGCGCAGCGCCTGTGCCTGCTGGGCCGGTGTCGTCCAGTAGGACGCCACGTCGTTGACGTGCTCGGTGCGCCGCAGCGTCGCGGCGAGTGCGGTGCCGCGCGCCCGGGCGGCTGCGGTGTTGACGCCCTCGGCGTCGGTCAGCTCCAGCACGAGGTTGACCTCGCCGGTGTCGAACGTGTCGGCGAGCACCGCGGCCGCCTTGCTCGAGGACGAGTTCGGATCGTCGAAGCCGCCGGAGGACAGGTGCGACGCGGCCGAGGCGCCGAACGCGGCGGCGAGGACGAACAGCAGGCCGGCGAGCACCAGCACGCGTTTGGGGGCGCGGATGCCCAGACGGGCGAAGCGGTCGAGCACGGCGGGCCTCCTGCGGCTGAAGTAGATGAACACCGCTAAGTTACCGGCGGTAAGTTTACGGTGTCAACCCCCGATTTCCCGCGATCAACAGCCGCTTATGGTCGCCCTGGCAGCCACCATCGCCTGTTGATCACGCCGAATGGACGCGGGCCGGGACGCCGCGACGGGCGCGAAATCGGCCGCAACTACGCTGGGCCCATGGCGCTGACCCCATCCCGACTGACTCCAGCCCGCAAGGCCGAGCTCACCGAGAAGATCGCGAACCGCGAGCGGCTCACCCGCCAGGACGGCGAGGACCTCTACGCCTCCGACGACCTGGCCTGGCTCGGCGGGCTGGCCCACGGCGTCCGCACCGAGAAGAACGGCGAGGTCGTCTTCTTCAACGTCAACCGGCACCTGAACCTGACCAATGTCTGCAGCGCGTCCTGCGCGTACTGCAGCTTCCAGCGCAAGCCCGGAGCGAAGGACGCGTACACGATGCGCGTCGAGGAGGCCGTCGCGCTCGCGTCCGCGATGAAGGGTGACGGGCTCACCGAACTGCACATCGTCAACGGCCTGCACCCGACACTGCCGTGGAAGTACTACCCGCGCGTGCTGCGTGAGCTGAAGGCCGAGCTACCCGGAGTCGCGCTCAAGGCGTTCACCGCGACCGAGGTGCACTGGTTCGAGGAGATCAGCGGGCTGTCCGCGGACGAGATCCTGGACGAGCTGATCGATGCCGGCCTGGAGTCGCTGACCGGTGGCGGCGCCGAGATCTTCGACTGGGACGTCCGCAAGCAGATCGTCGACCACAAGACGCACTGGGAGGACTGGTCGCGCATCCACGCCCTCGCGCACCGCAAGGGGCTCAAGACGCCGGCCACCATGCTGTACGGGCACATCGAGGAACCGCGCCACCGCGTCGATCACGTGCTCCGGCTGCGCGAGCTGCAGGACGAGACCGGCGGCTTCCAGGTCTTCATCCCGCTGCGCTTCCACAACGACAACAACCGGCTGTCGCACCTGCCGATGGCGCAGCCGGCGGACGTGCTCAAGACGTTCGCCGTCTCGCGGCTGATGCTGGACAACTTCCCGCACGTGAAGGTGTTCTGGGTGATGCACGGGCTGTCCACGTCGCAGCTCGCACTCAACTACGGCGCGGATGACATGGACGGCTCCGTGGTCGAGTACAAGATCACGCACGACGCCGATCACTACGGCACGCCGGACAAGCTGACCCGCGATGACCTGCTGACCCTGATCCGCGACGCCGGGTTCCGTCCGATCGAGCGGAACACCCGGTACGAGATCGTCCGCGAGTACGACGAGCCGGTGCCGCTGGCCGAGCGCCGTGCTCAGCCGCAGGACGTCATGGACGTGCTGGCCTGACCGCCTAGTTTCTGCCGCCCCTTCCGACACGGTGCCCGGTCCTGGCGGCCGGAACGGTCACCCCGTCGGCGAAGGCGGTGGTTCGCGGGCGACGTACAGTGGACGCCGTGAGCGAGCAGACGCAGCACGGCGGGAGCGGCCCCAGCTTCCGCAGCTGGATGGGCTCCATGTGGCTCTACACGCTGCTGCGCTTCGCTCTTTTCTTCGTGCTGTGGGGGATCCTGCTGCTGGCCGGCCTCGGCGGGCTCGTCGCCGCGGCGGTCGCGCTGTTCCTGTCCATCCCGCTCTCGTTCGTGCTGCTGGCCGTCCCGCGGCAACGCTTCGCCGCGCAGATCGAGGCGCGGGTGGATGCGCACCGCGAGCAGCGCCAGCGCCTGGATTCGGAACTGGATCCCGAGCACCACGACGACTGAGGCCGGCTTTCCCCACGGTCCGGCCAAATTCTGCGCCTGAAAACGGTCAGTGCGTGGGGAAAGCGGGCGGTATCGCATTGAAGGCGGCACGTAGTTTCGCCCCGAACACCGGGTCGAGCGCGGTAGCCCAGCTGATTCGTCCGAGCACGTAGTCGCGGAAGTTCGGCCGGCCGCGCGACTGTGACTCCCAGCCGTGGACGGCGCAGTTGTGCAGCAGCGCCCGCAGCGCGTCCCGTTCCCGCCGCGGCAACGTCGGGTGATCGTTCAGCACGGCGCCGAGCACCTGCTGCCGCCCAGACGCCCCCAGAACCACCGTCTTGCGTTCGTTCACCGCCAAGCCTTCGGCGCGGACGATCTGCGTTGCCAACTCGACGAACCGCGACCGCACCGCCCGCAGCGACGGTCCTCCGCTGAAGGTCAGGTCGTCGACGTAGCGCGTGTACCGTGCGCCGAATCGTTCGGCCAGTCCGGCAAGGCGGCGGTCCAGCGTGAACGCGACGAGGTTCGCCAGCGCCGGTGACGTGGGCGCGCCTTGCGGCAGGTGCGGCGCGGCCAGCCGCACGCCGAGGCGGTGGTGCGCTTCGCGATCGCGCGGCACGGGCACCGTCCGCCACACGGGCAGCGGCACCACGGTGGTGCACAGTCCGGTGATCGTGTGCGCAACCGCCTCCGGCAATCCGGCTGCGAACAGCACGCCCCACACCCGTGCTGCAGTGATCGCGGCAAAGAACGTCTCGAGGTCCATGCGGATCACCACGGTGGACGCGACGTGCGGCAAAACCGCGGTGCGCACCGACTCGCCGCGCACGCAGCCGCGCGCCGCGGGATGCACCGGAATCGGATCGAGCACGTGCCGCAGCAGCCGGCGCTGGATCTCCTTGAGCCGCGGCTTCGGCGCCGCGACCAGTCGTACGCCGTCACCCTTCGGCAGCGCGCGCCAGCGGTAATGGCGCAGCGGTTCGGACGAGCGCCGCTCCAGGCTGCGCACGTCGGCGAACCAGGCCAGCTCGCCGGCGTCCACGTCCAGCATTCGGCACAACGCGCCTAGGTCGGGCAATCGCGCGACCGGCCACGGCGCGCGGGTGATCGTGGTTGGGGTCGGCGTCCAGTGCACGACCTTCGGCGGACGGCTCGCCTGCCACGCCAGCGCCCATGCCGGGCGGGTCTGCAGGTACGCGGCGAGCTCGCGCGGACGGTCCAGCGGCGGGTCGCGGTACGCCTCCAGTACCTGTTCGGCCAGGGTGCGAGCCCACTTCGGTGCGCGTGTGCGCCCGAGCGCGGCACGCAACCGGCTCGTCATCGCCGTTGCGTCCCACGGCCCGGCGAGCAGCGCGGTCGCGAGACCGGCCGCCACCTGTGCGTGCCGGGCGTCGGTCATCCGGCGGCTTCGCCCAGCAGTGCGTGGTCGCCACCGAGCGCGCGCCGGTGCGCGGCCGTGTGTGCGGGGCGGCGGCAGCCAACCTCTGCCGTGCGCGCCTGTGGCTTCATGCAGTGAAGGGCGTGGCGTGCGACGCGATGCTCAGCGTCGAATGATGACCCCGGGGTTGCCCCGGAGTGATCGGGAGATCCCGACCGTCCTGCCGCCGTCCCGCACACGCGGTCACCTTAGCGGCGAACCCGGCCGAATTCTGCGCCCAGCAATCCCAGGAAACGCCTCTATACCAATACACCGTAGGGGTATATGGTGCCGCGATGGATGCATCCCCAGTTCCGGGCGAGGACCTGGCCGGCTACCTGCACGCCTTCGTGCGTGAGCTCACCTTCGGTGACGACGACCCGGCGGACGTGATCGACCGCTACCACGCGCCCGGGTTCGAGCAGGTCAACGACGGCATCGTGCTCGACCGGGCCAAGCTCGCCGCGCACGCCAAGCCCGCCCGCAAGAACGTCGTGGCATGCGAGCTCGACGTGCACGAGACCCTGCGCGACGGCGGACGGGTCGCGGCCCGCTACACGCTGCATGCCGACATGCGCGCCGGAGTGCGGCTGAGCAACGAGATCTTCATGTTCGGCACGCTGGCGCCGGACGGTCGGCTCAGCCGCATCGTTTCGACGTCGCGCCAGCTCAAGTAACCGCGCCAGCTCAGTAACCGCGTCGCCTCGAGCAGTCGCGTCAGGCCGGGACGGACCAGCGCAGCAGCGTGCCCATCGGGTCGTTCGGCTCGATCAGGAATTCGCCGCCGCGGTCCTCGGCGCGGGCGCGCATGGAGGTCAGTCCCGTCCCCGACGTCGGCTCCTCGTTCGGGCCGACACCGTCGTCGCGCACCTCGAGCGTCACCCGCCCGCCGGTCGCGGTTGCGGTCAGCTCGAACATCCCGGCGTAGGAGTGGCGCACCACGTTCGCCAGCGCCTCGTCCGCTACGGCGACGAGGTCGTCGGCGAGCGCGTCGTCGAGTCCGTCCAGGTCGCCGTCGAGCGTGACGCGCGGCGTGCACCCGAGGCTCTGGCCCGCGGCCAGGACCACGCCGCGGATGCGTCCGGTGACGCTGGCCGGATCGTCGTCGCCGCGCTGCAGCTCCACGATGATCGCGCGCACGCCGCCGGTCAGGTCGTTCAGCTCGGCCGCTAGCTGACCGATCACGCGTTGCACGTCCGCATCGGCGACGCGCACCATCAGCGCGTCCAGGCGCGCGGCGACGGCGGCGAGCCGGCCGGACAGCTCGTCGTGCAGGCGGGACGCGATAGCCGCGCGTTCGTCCTCGGTCATCCCTGCACCAACTCGGCGAGCTCCTCGACTGCCCGGACGTTGCCCGCGAGGTGCCAGCGGTGCCCGTGCGCTTCGAGCACAACCGTGCTGCCGCCGGCCGCGCGGACGAGGGCGGCGCCGGGGAGCCAGTCCCAGGACGGGGAATCGAGGTGCAGCCAGGCGCCGAGCCGTCCCGATGCGACGGCGGCCAGCTCGACGGACCCGGATCCGAGCATGCGCAGCGTCGCCGCGTGCCCGATCGCGCGCAGCAGCGGTTCGCTCGCGGTGCCGCTTGCCAGCCGTGGCGGGTGGACGTAGGTGGCCAGCGACAGGTCGCGCAGCGGACGCTCCACCAGCTTCGGCACCGGTTCGCCGTTGCAGGTCGTCGGCTGGTCGCGGCCGCCCAGCCAGAGTTCGTCCGTCACCGGCTGGTACACCGCGCCGAGCAGCGGGTGCGCCGCGCCGTCGGCCAGGGCCACCGCCGAACACCAGACCGGCAGGCCGGACAGGAAGTTGTACGTGCCGTCGACTGGATCCACGTGCCAGGTGCGCCCGGTTGCCGCGTGTTCGCGCGCGCCCTCCTCGCCGACCAGCCCGTCGTCCGGACGGGCCGCGCGCAGCCGCTCAGCGATCAGCGCTTCGGCGGCGTGGTCGGCAGCGGTCACGATGTCCGACACGGAGGTCTTGTGCTGCGCCGTCAGGCCGTCGGCCAGCATGCGAGCGGCGAGCCGGCCGGCCGCCTGCACGAGCGTGCCCGCCAGTTCGGCGTCCGCGGTCTCTGCCACGCCACCACCCTAGGTCGTGGTCGGTCGCCACCCGGCGAGGGCGTTCAGCCGCGCGCGTAGGGTCGGATTCGTGACAGCGTTGTCGCGCCCGCGTGTCGGGCACATCCAGTTCCTCAACTGCCTGCCCATCTACTGGGGCCTCGTCCGCTCCGGCGCGCTACTCGACGTCGAGTTGACCAAGGACACGCCCGATCGCCTCAACGACCTGCTGGTCGCCGGCGACCTGGACATCGGCCCGATCTCGCTCGTCGAGTACCTGCGTCACGCGGACGACCTGCTGCTGCTGCCGGACATCGCGGTCGGCTCGGACGGACCTGTGCTGTCGGTGAACCTGGTTGCACAGGCCCCGCTGTCCTCGCTGGACGGACGCGCCGTCGCCCTCGGGTCGACGTCCCGCACCTCGGTGCTGCTGGCGCGCATGTGGCTGGCGTCCGTGCACGGCGTCGCGCCGGACTACTTCACCTGCCCGCCGGATCTCACCGCGATGCTGCTCGAGGCAGACGCGGCCGTGCTCATCGGTGACGCCGCGCTGCGGGCGACGTACGAGGCGCCGCGGCGCGGCCTGTCCGTGTACGACCTCGGCCAGGCGTGGCGCGAGTGGACGGGGTTGCCGATGGTGTTCGCTGTGTGGGCGGTGCGCCGTGCATACGCCGCGGAGAACCCGGGCCTGGTCAAGGACGTGCACGCCGCGTTCGTCCGCAGCCGCGACGATGCGCTCGCGCACGTGGAGCAGGTCGCTGAGCAGGCCGCGCGCTGGGAGCCGTTCGACGCGGACACGCTGGCGACCTACTTCCGCACCCTGGACTTCTCGCTCGGTGAGCGGCAGCTGGACGGGCTCGTCGAGTTCGCGCGGCGCGCTGCTGCCGCAGGAGAACTGGGCTCGCGCGGGGGCGTCGTCCGCCCGGAGTTCGCGCCGGTCTGAGCTTCGCCGGGCGAGCGTTGGCTGGCGTGGGCAGGTTCGGCAGGTTCGGCAGGTTCGGCGGGTCGCGGCGCCGCCTCCGGGGCCCGCACGACCGAACCTTTGCTCTGCTTGCACGCTCCCACCGGGCAGAGCAAAGCTGTGGGGCGCCGCTTTCGGGGTCAGCGACATTCTCGTTCAACGAGATATAGCTATCGTCAACAGAGAAGATCTGCTGGTTCCTCCGGGCCGCGCATGGGTCACGCCGACCGTCGTCTCCGCGCAGCGCTGGGCAGAGGCCCGCCAGCCGTTCCTGCAGCAGCTGGCCCGCGGACCGCTCGTCCGGGTGACCTCGGCCGGGCATTAGCCTTAGCCCATGGGCACAGCCAGCAGCACCGCCAGCAGCACCGCCGGAATCCTCGAGCGCGCCGCCGGGGGTGGGCGGATCACGCCGGAGGAAGCGCTGCTGCTCTACACCGACGCGCCGCTGCACGCGCTCGGCCAGGCCGCGGACAACGTCCGGCGCACCAGGTACCCGGACAACATCGCCACCTACATCATCGATCGCAACATCAACTACACGAACGTGTGCGTCACCGCGTGCAAGTTCTGCGCGTTCTACCGCGCCCCCGGCCACAAGGAGGGCTGGACGCACAGCGACGAGGAGATCCTGCGCCGCTGCGGCGAGGCCGTCGACCTCGGCGCCACGCAGATCATGCTGCAGGGCGGCCACTCGCCCGAGCTCGGCATCGAGTGGTACGAGCGGATCTTCGCCGCGATCAAGGCGCAGTACCCGCAGCTGGTGTTGCACAGCCTGGGCGCGTCCGAGGTCGTGCACATCGGCCGCACGTCCAACCTCACGCACGCAGAGGTCATCGCAAGGCTCAAGGCGGCCGGACTGGACAGCTTCGCGGGCGCCGGCGCGGAGATCCTGGTCAAGCGTCCCCGCACGGTGATCGCGCCGCTGAAGGAGGACGGCGAGACCTGGCTGTCCGTCATGGAGACCGCGCACGGTCTCGGCATGGAGTCGACAGCCACGTTCATGATGGGCACGGGCGAGACGAACGCCGAGCGCATCGAGCACCTGCGCATGATCCGCGACGTGCAGGACCGCACCGGCGGCTTCCGCTCGTTCATCCCGTGGACGTACCAGCCGGAGAACAACCACCTGAAGGGACGCACTCAGGCGACCAGCCTGGAGTACCTGCGCATGATCGCGGTCGCGCGGCTGTTCTTCGACAACGTCAACCACCTGCAGGGCTCGTGGCTCACGACCGGCAAGGACATCGGCCAGCTGACCCTGCACTTCGGCGCGGACGACCTGGGCAGCGTCATGCTCGAGGAGAACGTCGTCTCCTCCGCCGGGGCCCGGCACCGTTCGAACCGCACGGAGTTGATCGAGCTGATCCGCGGCGCCGGGCGAATCCCGGCGCAGCGCGACACGCTCTACAACCACATCGCGGTCCACGAGAACCCGGCGGACGACCCGGTGGACGAGCGGGTGCACTCGCACTTCAGCTCGACCGCGCTCAAGCTCGTACCCGTGCAGGCCGCCGCGGCCAGCTGAGCCGCGCGGCCAGCTGGGCCGGCTACAGACCCAATCAGCTGGGCCGGCCGCGGACCGAATCAGCCGGCCGGCGCGCTCACCCGCTGCGCAGCGGGGCGCCGAGGTCGTGCAGGTGCCGCAGTGCGGCGCGGTAGGACGCGACCAGCCCGACTTCGGTGTACGGGACTTCCTGCTGGCGACAGTAGCTGCGCACGATGCGCTGGGCCCGCCGCAGGCAGGGGCGCGGCATGCTCGGGAACAGGTGGTGCTCCACCTGGTAGTTCAGGCCGCCGAGCAGCTGGTCGACCGCCCAGCTACCACGGACATTGCGGGACGTGAGCACCTGGCGGCGCAGGAAGTCCAGCTTGCTCTCCGGGCCGAAGGTCGGCATGCCCTTGTGGTTCGGGGCGAACGAGCAACCCATGTAGAGGCCGAACACGGCCTGGTGCACGGCGATGAATGCGACGGCCATGGCCGGCGGCATGAGCACGAACACGCCGGCGAGATAGCCGACGACGTGCACGCTGAACAGCGTCAGCTCCAGCCGGCGGTAGCGCGCCCGATCGGGACGCAGCAGCTCGCGGACGCTGGCCACGTGCAGGTTGAGCCCCTCCAGGGTGAGCAACGGGAAGAACAGCCACGCCTGGTGTGCGGTGATGAACCGCCCGACGGCGCCGGTGCGCGCGGCGACCTGGCCGGTGGTGAACGCGAGCACGCCGTCGCCGATGTCGGGATCGTGACCCTCGTGATTCGGCTTGGCGTGGTGGCGGTTGTGCTTGTCCAGCCACCAGCCGTAGCTCAGCCCGGTCATGAGGTCACCGGCGATGATGCCGATGAGGTCGTTGCCGCGCCGCGAGCGGAACACCTGCTGGTGGCCCCCGTCGTGACCGAGGAAGGCGACCTGGGTGAACAGGGCACCGAGCGCGGCGGCGAGCAGCAGCTGGAACCAGCTGGCGCCGAGCATGGACACGCCCCACCACACGCCGGCGTACGCCAGGACAGTGACGCTCATGCGGACGGCGTAGTGCAAGTACCGGCGGTCGAGCAGCCGCGCAGCCGCGACCTGACGGCGGAGTTCGGCGAAATCGCTGCCGCGTGTCGCGCCGCGGGTAGCAAGCAGGGGTAGGGACAAGACAGCTCCGGAAGATCGTTGCCGACGTGCGTCACGAGCTAGCCGGATACTTCCCAGCATCCCCGCTTCACAACCAGAACACCAGCGACGCGATCGGACTGCTCTCAGGAACCCGGCGAAATCATCCCGCAATGGGCGATCGGACAAAGGTGGTAGCCTGATTGTGGTTGTTCGCAAATCTTCCTTCACGTCTGACGCGCAGGATCTTTGCCTGCGCAGGTTCGTTACGTCGCCGATGTGAGTCTGTCCCGACGCAGTCGACCTCCCGGACGGCGCACGTGGCGGCGTCCACATCTTTAGTGAAGGAAGAAAGAACATGGCACAGGGAACCGTGAAGTGGTTCAACAGCGAAAAGGGCTTCGGCTTCATCGCGCCCGAGGACGGCAGCAAGGACGTCTTCGTCCACTTCTCCGCGATCACCGGTGACGGCTACAAGAGCCTGGACGACAACCAGCGCGTCGAGTTCGACGCCGTGCCCGGCCAGCGTGGCCTGCAGGCCGAGAACGTCCGGGCCATCTGACCCGACGCGCACACGCGCTAACCGGTGCGACCCCCACCCGACGGTGGGGGTCGCACTGCTTAACCGGCTGGGCTGGCCGCCGAGTCCCCGCCCGCTGACGGAACGGGCCGGGGCGCGTTGTTGTGCCCCGGCCCGTTCCTACCCGGTGGTGGGATTGCAACCGTCTCTATAGACGCGGCGGGAGCCACGGACGTTGCACGGCGACGCCGAACACGCCCGAACCCGCGTCGGAAAATGCGCATAACCGACGTCGCACCCGACAGTTAGGCTTGTTGACGTGTCCGCCGCCGTCGCCATCACCTTCGGCGTCGCGTCCGCGGTGGTCTACGGGACGAGTTCGGTCTTTCAGCACGAGGCCGTGCACCGCGAGCAGATCGAGGGCGATGTCGACCCGCAGGGTTTGCTGACCTCCCTGCGCAGTCCCAAGTGGCTGATCGCCGCCGGCGGGGATCTCTTCGGATTCGTACTGCAGGTGGCCGCGCTCGCCGCGGGTTCGGTCGTGCTGGTGCAACCGCTGGTGGTGCTGATGCTGCCGGTCGCGCTGTGGGTGGGCTACCTGACCGGCGGCCCGCGTCCACGGCTGGCCGATTACGGCGCCTGCGCGATCGTGGGCGGCGGGCTGGCCGGCTTCCTGGTGCTGATCGGGAACCCGCCGCTGGCACACGTGCCGGACCCGAAGCGGGTCGCGACCTTCGTGGTGCTGCTGCTGATCGCGGGCCTGCTCGCCGCGCTCGCCGTCACCGGTCACCCCAAGGTGGTGCGCGGCGCGATGTACGGGGCGGTCGGCGGCGCGTACTTCGGCACGCTCGGCGTGATGGTCGACGCGACCAGCCGGCAGTGGGATCACCACGGCGCGCGCGGCGTGTTCACCACGCACCGCGGGCTCGTCCCGCTGATCGCGATCGCCCTGCTCGGGCTCGGCGGGGTCGTGCTCACCCAGCTCGCCTTCCAGGTAGGCGCGCTCGCCGCGACCCTGCCCGCCAACCTGTCCGCGGACCCGCTGACGGCCGTGCTGCTCGGCGCGGTGCTGCTCGGTGAGAACGTCCCGGACGACGCCGGCCACCTGGCCGGCTATGCGATCTGCCTGGCGCTGGTGGTGCTCGGCGCGATCCGGCTGGCGGACGCCCGCCCGGCCACCTGACCGGCCGCCCGCGCTACTAGCCGAGCTTGGCGGCGAACGCGTTCGCGATCACCTGGTAGCCCTGCGCGTTCGGGTGGATGTTCTGTACCGAGCACATGTAGGTGAGCGCGCAGATCGTCTGGACGTTGACGGGCGTGCCGAACAGCGTCTTGGACGAGAAGTTCGCGGTTTGGTACGCGCTGAACACGTCGGCGACCTTGAAGCCGTACAGGCCGTAGAGCGTCTGCTCGACCGTGTTGATCGCGACGAGCAGCGCCACCGATGCCGTCGCGACCAGTTCGCCCTGCAGTCCGGTGGTCCAGTACTGCAGGAACGGGTCGTAGTAGTTCATCCCGATCGACACGGGGGTGCCGCCGTCGGCCTTCTTCAGCGCGGCCAGGATCGTGTTCAGGTTCTTGGCGATCGTCTCGACACCCTGCAGCACGCAGGCCGCGTCGATCGACCCGCCGGGCGCGCACTTGTCCACGTCGTTGGCGCCGATGTCCAGCGTCAGGTACTTGACCTGGCCGGGGTGGGCGTTGATGAACGCGACGGCCGCGTCCAGCTGCGAACCCTCGGCGTAGTCACAAACGCCGCCGCTGATCATCGACGTGGTGGTCTCGCCGCTGCAGCCCAGGTTGTTCAGCTGCAGGGATCCGTCCGCCGCCCCGGGCAGCGTCGCGTAGAGGTCGTTGACGTAGCCCTCGTCGGTGTCGCCTGCGGGGACCGAGCCGTGCGCGGGCTGGTAGCCGGCGGCGAGGGAATCGCCGAGCGCGAGGTAGTAGCCGGGAGCCGGATCGGCCTGCACGGCCGGTGCGGTGACGAGCAGGCCGGCGGTCAGCGCCGCGGCGGAGAGCAGGGCGATCAGCGGACGGCGCATGCGAAAACTCCTCGGGTCGGGGGCGGCAATAGGATCGAGCTATCAGCGGGCCGGCGCAACTCGGCTCGCCCCTCCCGACCTTTTGCCCCCGACGTCTCGGAGCACCGTTTTGAGCAGAGCGACCCTGGCCAAGCAGCCACACGACGTGGCGGCCATGTTCGACGGCGTCGCCCGCCGCTACGACGTGACGAACACCGTGCTCTCGCTCGGGCTGGACCGGTTGTGGCGCAAGCGGACCCGCCAGGTGCTGCAACTGCGTCCCGCCGAGCGGGTGCTGGACCTGGCTGCCGGTACCGGCGTGTCGACGGCCGAACTCCAGCGCTCCGGTGCCCGAGCGATCGCGTGCGACTTCTCGCTCGGCATGTTGCGGGCGGGGCGGGCGAACAAGCATCGCCGCAGCGTGTGCTTCGTGGCCGGCGACGGCACGCGACTGCCGTTCGCGTCCGGGGCGTTCGACGCGGTCACGATCAGCTTCGGGCTGCGCAACATCGTGGACGTGCCGCGCGCGCTGACCGAGATGGCACGCGTGGTCCGTCCGGGTGGGCGGCTCGTGGTGTGCGAGTTCAGCCGGCCGGTGTGGGCGCCGTTCCGAGTGCTGTACCTGAACTACCTGATGCGGCTGCTGCCGTGGATCGCGCGGCGGGTGTCGTCGAACCCGGACGCGTACGTCTACCTGGCCGAGTCGATCCGGGCCTGGCCCGGGCAGAAGGAACTTGGCCGCCTGATCGCCGACGCCGGCTGGCGCGATGTGCGCTACCGGAACCTGACCTTCGGCGTGGTCGCGCTGCACCTTGCCGAACGTGGCTGAGGCCGGCGCCGCCCGCAAAACGGCCGGTACGGGCGGCTTCGCGAGCGGATCGCCGGTGCGCTGCTCGCTGCTGTCGGCAGAGCGCGAGGAGCCGATGCTCGGCACCGCGTTCGCCGAGCCGGGCGTGCTGCTGGTCGAGCAGCCCGGCCCGTGGGGCCACGCGGGGCTGAGCGCCTCGCGCTTCGACTCGGCAGTGGCCGAGGGGCTGGCGGTTCGGGCCCGCGCGGCCGGCCTGCGGGTGCTGGCGATCCGCCGTCCCGCCGGGGGATTCGACGGACCGCGCCGGCGCTGGGCGGTGTGGCGCGCTCCGGAGCCCGAGCGTGCTGAGCACGCCGGCGGATCCGGTACCGGCGGGGAGGGCGCGCCGCCGGCTCGAGGTCTGCAGGCGAGCTTGCCAGCAGACCCCGAGGCCCGTCACCACACCCTCCCGGGACTGCTCTGGTCCGACTTCGGCGCCGACGCGGAACTGCTCGACGTCCCGCTGGACGGCTCGGCCGGCGAGGCGGACCCGGAGCCGCTCTACCTGGTCTGCGCGCACGGCAAGCGGGACGTGTGCTGTGCGCTGCGCGGTCGTCCGCTCGCCGCGGCGCTGGAGACGCGGCGGCCGGGCCGGGTCTGGGAGTGCAGCCACACCGGCGGTCACCGGTTCGCCCCGATCGTGCTCGCGCTGCCGACCGGTGCGCTGTACGGCCGGGTACCGGGGTCCGACGCCGACGGCGCGGACGCCCTGATCGCGGCGACCGAGCGCGGCGAGGTGGTCCCGGACCTGCTGCGCGGCCTGATCGGGTTCGCGCCGGTCGAGCAGGCCGCGATCGGGCACGTAATGATGGCGCTGTCATTGACGGACCCGCGCGCGGTCAGGCTGCGCTCGTCCGTCGAAACCGCGCCGGGCAGGTGGGAGGCGCGCGTGGATGTCCGCGGACCGGCCGGCGCGGGGAGCTCGCCGTGGCTGGTGCGGCTGGCCGTGGAGTCCGTCGAGATCAGTTACGCCAGTTGCGCGAAGCCGGCCGCGAAAGCCGAGCGCGAGCTCCGGCTGGTGGAGCTCTTGGCCCAGTAGCAGGGGACACGCCGCAGCTTGCCCTGCTACGGGGCCAACTGCAGGCCGGCGCGGGCCAGGTCCACCAGCGGAGCCCGCAGCGCCCGCAGCGCGTCCACGTTCCCGGCGGCGATCGCGTTGGTAGCCAGCGCGACGATCGCTGCCAGCAGCGCCTGGCAGGCGAACCGTCCGCGCTCGGTGCGGGCGCCGAACACGCTCACCAGTCCGTCCAGAAACGGCTCCTGCAACTCGGCCCGGCGCCGCGCCACGTCCGGCCCGGCGGCATAGACCTCGATCAGGAACAGCCGCGCAGTCGCCGGATCGCCCGCAAGCGCGTCCAGGTAGATGCCGAGCAGCCGCTCGAAGCGCTCGATCGGCCCGCCGTCGCCGCTCAGCGCCTCGCTCATTGCGGCGCGCAGGCCGTCCATCGCCTGTTCCAGCCCGGCGAGGAAGCAGTCCTGCTTGGACGCGAACTGCTGGTAGAAGGTCTCGCGCGAGACGCCGGCGCGGCGGATGATCTCGGCCACCGGCGTGGCGACGTAGCCGCGCTCGGCCATCGCCTCGGCCATCGCGTGCAGCATCCGCTCGCGCTGCGCGCCGGTCACCTCTTCGCGGCTGAGCTTGTGCCGGCCGCGCGGGAGCGCCTGCTTCGTCGCCTGCTCCGTCGCCTGCTCCGTCGCCTGCGTCGTCGCCTTCGCGGCAGTCGTGTGCTTCGTCATCGGTGCCGATCGGTCTCGATGCGCAGCGTGCCGATGAACGTCGCCAGCATCTCGTAGTGCGCGACGAGCAGCACGAACTCGACCGCCCTTTGTTCGTCGAGGTGATCGCGCACGCGTGCCCACGTCGTGTCGCTCACGTCCTGCCTCGCGTGCAGCTCGTCGACAGCCGTCAGCAGCGCCCGCTCGCGATCGGTCCAGCCGTCGGCGGACGGCCCCTGCTGGACGCGGTCGACGTCCGCAGCACCTACCCCGGCGCGCTTGCCCAGCTTCACGTGGTGGCTGAACTCGTAATCGCAGCCGCGCAGGTGCGCCACCCGCAGGATCGTCAGTTCGGTGTCGCGGCGCGGCAACCGGCCACCGGGCATGAGCCGTCCGGCGAACCGCAACCAGCCGCGGAACAGCTTGTGCGCCCGGCCCATCGTCAGGAACAGGTTCGGCGGGTTGGTGCCGGTGACGCGTCCGGCCAGCTGCGCGAACGTCCACGCAAACGGCCCGGCCGTGCGCACCGTGCCGGGTGAGATGCGGGGGACCGTGGGCAGCGGCGCGGTCATCGTGCGGCTCCCCGCGGCGGCATCGGCATTGCCGTGTTCGCGATCCGGTTGACCGCGCGCATGATCAGGCCATAGAGCGGCTGGCACTTGTTGGCGAGCTCGTGGATCGCGCGGATGTCCCAGGACGTATAGATCAGGTAGCGGTTGCGGTGCACGCCGGCCAGGATCGTGCGCGCAGCCTGCTCCGGGGTCGCGGCGTGCTTGCGGAAACGCGCACGGAGCCGTCCGAACTGCGCGGACGACGTGTCCACGCCGGCGACCTCGATCGTCTCGGTGAGCCCGGTGTCCACGGCACCCGGGCAGACCACGCTGACGCCGATGCCGTGCCGGTGCAGGTCGAAGCGCAGCACCTCGGACACGCCGCGGATGCCGAACTTGCTGGCGCTGTAGGCGGCATGCCACGGGATGCCGATCAGCCCCGCGGCGGACGAGACGTTCACCAGGTGGCCGCCGCGACCGGCCGCGATCATCGGCGGGACGAAGCACTCGATCACGTGGATCGGGCCCATCAGGTTGATGTCGACCGTCCGCTGCCACTGGCGGTGCTCGAGATTCTCGACCGTGCCCCAGATCGCGATGCCGGCCACGTCCATGACCAGGTCCATGCTCGTGCCGTCGGCGTGGATCGCGTCGGCCAGCGCGCGGACCTGCTCATAGGACGCGATGTCCGCGGCCTTCGCGCAGCCGACCCGTCCGCCGGCCTTCTCGATCTGGGCCGCGACCTCAGCCAGCTGCACGGCGTTGATGTCGGTCAGGAACACCTCGGCACCGTCGGCTGCCGCAGCCACGGCCAGCGCGCGTCCGATCCCGCTGGCCGCGCCGGTGATGAACACGCGGCGGCCCGCGAGCGAGCTGAAGTCAGGTCTGCGCATGGGGTGAGCGTATCCACGAACACCCCTGTTCGCCATGCGAGGCGAGCCGGCAGGGTTCAGTGCTTGGCGAGCTCTGGGTTGTCGGCCAGCCGCTTGCGGGACGCGGCGATCTCGCCCTCGGCCTCCGTCCGGCCGACCCACTCGGCGCCCTCGACGCTCTTGCCGGGCTCCAGGTCCTTGTAGACCTCGAAGAAGTGCTGGATCTCCAGCCGGTCGAACTCCGGCACGTGGTGGATGTCGCGCAGGTGCTCCAGCCGCGGGTCGGTCGCGGGCACGGCCAGCACCTTGTCGTCGCCGCCGGCCTCGTCCGTCATCCGGAACATGCCGATCGCGCGGCAGCGCACCAGCACGCCGGGGTACAGCGGGTCGCCGTGCAGCAACACCAGCGCGTCCAGCGGGTCGCCGTCCGCCCCCAACGTGCCCTCGATGTACCCGTAGTCGGCCGGGTACTGCGTCGAGGTGAACAGCGTCCGGTCCAGCCGCATGCGACCGCTCTCGTGGTCGACCTCGTACTTGTTACGGCTCCCACGCGGGATCTCGATGAGGACGTCGAACGGCTCCACGATGCTTCTCCTCGACTGGTGGCGGGCCCGCGCAGATCCGGCCCCGGATACTCGACAACTAGTGTGACTGATCGTGATCGGACCGCGGCTGCGCACTCCCGCGATCGTGGCGATCCTCATTCTGCTAGTGGCCGGCGCGGGAGCGGCGGGTTACGCCGAGACGCACGCGCTGCGCCACCACCGGTCGCCGGCACCGTCCACGCTCCCGACGCCGCCCGCAGCGCTCGCGCTGGCAACCGCCGCACCCTCGAGCGTGCCGGCTCCCTCGACCGCGCCGGCGCCGAACCCGACCTCGGTTGCGCAGGCGCTGCTGCGCCCGCTGAATGCGTCCGCGCTCGGGGGCGACGTGATCGGCAGGGTGCTGGACGTCGCCGACGGCACCGTGCTGCTGGACGACAACGGCTCCCGGACCGCCGCGCCCGCCTCCACCGCCAAGCTGCTGACCGCGGCTGCGGCGCTGTCGGTATACCCGGCCACGCACCGCTTCACCACGTCCGTCGTCGCCGGTTCCACGCCGGGGACCGTCGTGCTCGTCGGCGGCGGGGACCCCACGCTCACCGCGGCGGCGGCCGGACAGCCTGGCGCGTACCCGGACGCGGCACGGCTCAGCAGCCTCGCGCACCAACTGCGCGCCGAGCACGTGCGCCGCATCGTCGTCGACGATTCGCTGTTCGTCGGCCCGTCCGTCGCGCCGCAATGGGCGGCCGAGGACGTCCCGTCCAGCTATGCCTCCGCGATCACGGCCGCGATGGTGGACGGCGGGCGCGCGGCTCCCGGTGACGCCGTCCGCAGCGCGACGCCCGACCTCGCCGCCGGCCATGACCTGGCCCGCCTGTTGGGTGATCCGGCACTTGTTGTGACGCGCGGGACGGCCCCCGCCGGAGCGCGCACCCTGGCCACCGTCCACTCCGCACCGCTGGACGAGCTGGTCGAGCAGATGCTGCAGCAGTCGGACAACGTGATCGCCGAGGTGCTGGCCCGCCACGTGGCGAGCGCGGCCGGACGGCCGGCGTCGTTCACCGGGGGCGCCGCCGCGATCCGGACGACGCTGGCGAACCTGGGCGTGCGCATCGGTGCCGGGATGGTGGACGGCAGCGGGCTGGCCGCGAGCGATCGCGTCTCGCCGGCCGCGCTCACCGCGCTGCTGCGCCTGCTGGCCGGCTCCGCACATCCGCGGCTGCACGACGTGCTCGCCGGGTTACCCGTCGGCGCCTGGTCCGGCACGCTGGCCGACCGCTACGTCCCCGGCACTGGGAGCAGTGCAGCGGCCGGAGCGGTGCGCGCGAAGACCGGCACGCTGACCGGTGTCTCGTCGCTTGCCGGCGTCGTCCACGACTCGTCCGGGCGGCTGCTGGCATTCGCGTTCATCGCCGACCGTGCGCCCTCGACCGCGGCGGCCGACGGCGCGCTCGATCGCGTCGTCGCAGCCCTCGCCGGCTGCGGCTGCTCGTGAACACCTCTGCCGAGTGGCGCGTTCGGGTACCGAGTGGCGCGAAATTTCGCGCCACTCGCGGTGGTAACGCGCCACTCGCGGGAAGCAGTTAGGGTCGAAGGCATGGCCGGGCTCATCGATTGGGACGTCGCCGCGCAGGTCGGACGACGGCTGAGCCCGGCGCCCCCGAGCGTCTCCCGCGCGAGCGCCGACCGGACCGTCAACGAGCTCTACCAGAGCGCGGCCCGCGCGGCCGATCACGTCGCCGAGCTGACCCGGCTGACGGAGCCGCAGGTCACGGCCGCGACCCGGGTGGTGGACCGTCCGGCCTGGATCGACGCCAACGCCGGCGGAATGCGCGTAGTGCTCGCTCCGATCGTGGAGCGGCTGCGCTCGCAACACGCCCTCGGCCAGGTCGGCGAGCGGATCGGCGGACGGGTCACCGGCGCGCAGGTCGGGGCGGTGCTGGGCTTCCTGTCCGGCAAGGTGCTCGGGCAGTTCGAGTTCTTCGACCGGCCCAGCGGGCAGCTGCTGCTCGTCGCCCCGAACCTCGTCGCGGTGGAGCGAACGCTGAAGGTGGACCCGTCCGACTTCCGGCTGTGGGTCTGCCTGCACGAGGTCACCCACCGGGTGCAGTTCACCGCGGTGCCGTGGCTGCGCCAGCACATGGTCGACGAGGTCACCGCGCTGACCGACGCGATGGAGACCGATCCGGCGGCGCTGCGGCACCGGCTGACGACAGCGCTGGGCGAGCTGGGCCGGACGGTGCGCGGTAGTGGCGATGCAGAAGGGCTGATGGCCGTTCTTGCCACGCCCGAGCAGCGCGCGGTCCTGGACCGGCTGACCGCGTTCATGTCCCTGGTCGAGGGGCATGCGGAGTACGTCATGAACGCCGTCGACCGCTCGGTGATCCCGACGCAGCACGCGATCGAGCAGCGTTTCGCGGCGCGGCGGCGCCGAGGCGGCAACCCGCTGGACCGGCTGCTGCGCCGGCTGCTCGGCATGGAGGCCAAGACCCGGCAGTACGTGGACGGGTCGGCGTTCGTCCGCAGCGTCGTCGAGCGCGTGGGCGTGGACGACTTCAACGCGGTGTGGACCTCGCGCGAGACGCTGCCGACCCGGGCCGAGATCGCGGACCCGAAGCGGTGGATCGCCCGCGTCCACGCGTGACGCCGGCGGACGGTCATGGGGCCTGATCCGGCCGTCGCCGCGGTCCGCCGGGCCGTCCGCGAATTGCTCGCCGCCCCTCCCGTGATCAACAGCGGGTTGGGGTCGCCAGGACGGCCGCAACCTGCTGTTGATCAGCGCGGGTCGGGCAGGGTGCTGGTCGCGTGTTCGGGCGGCGCGGACTCGCTCGCGCTGGCCGCGGCCACGGCGTTCGTCGCGCCCCGGTTGGGCATCGCGGCCGGACTGGTCACCGTCGACCACGCGCTGCAGCCCGGATCGTCCGAGCAGGCCGCGCGCGTCGCCGCCGTCGGCTACGAGCTGGGCCTGGACCCGGTCGAGATCGTGCCGGTGGAGATCGGACGCGCCGGCGGGCCCGAGGCCGCTGCCCGCACCGCCCGCTACGCCGCGCTCGAGTCCGTCGCGACGGCGCTGGACGCGTCCGTGCTGCTCGGGCACACGCTGGACGACCAGGCCGAGACGGTGCTGCTCGGACTCGGGCGCGGCTCCGGCCCGCGCTCGATCGCGGGCATGCGCGCGGTGACCGGGCCCTGGCTGCGGCCGTTCCTCGGGCTGCGCCGCGCGACCACGGCGGCTGCCTGCGCGGCCCTCGGCCTCACGCGTTGGGAGGACCCGCACAACGCCGACCCCGCCTTCCGCCGGGTGCGGCTGCGACGCGAGGTGCTGCCGCTGCTCGAGGACGTACTCGCCGGCGGCGTCGCCGAGGCGCTGGCCCGCACCGCGTCCCTGGTCCAGGACGACCTCGATGCCCTGGACGCCCTCGCGTCCAAGATCAATACCCCGGCAACCACACCCGGGCGTGGCGCCAGCGGTATTGATCTTGATCTGGAAGGGCTGGTGGACCAGCCGCGGGCGATCCGCACGCGCGTCTTGCGGGCCTGGGCCGGCAGTGTCGGCGCGGAGCCCCTCAGCGCCGCGCACGTGGCCGCCCTGGACGCCCTGCTGACCGACTGGCACGGCCAGGGACCGGTCGACCTGCCGGGCGGGGTTTGCGCCGTCCGCGCGTCTGGGAAACTGGTGGCGGAAGCGATTCCGGCGCCGACCCCGCCGACCCGGCCAGCACCACACCAACCGACCACCCCCACACCACTTGCGCAGGAGCAGCCGCGTGCCTGACCAGCCGTCTCCCACCTCCGAACTCGACCGCGACATCGACGCGGTGCTCGTCTCGGCCGACGATATCCGCGCGAGGACCGCCGAGCTGGCCGCACGCATCGACGCCGACTACGCCGACCGCGAGCCGCTGCTCGTCGGCGTGCTCAAGGGCGCGGTCATGTTCATGTCCGACCTGGCGCGCGCGCTGCACCGTCCGTCCACGATGGAGTTCATGGCGGTGAGCTCCTACGGCAGCTCCACGACGTCCTCCGGCGTGGTGCGAATCCTGAAGGACCTGGACCGTGACATCGCCGGCCAGCACGTGCTGATCGTCGAGGACATCATCGACTCGGGGCTGACCCTGTCGTGGCTGTTGAAGAACCTGCACGCGCGCCACCCCGCGTCGATCGAGATCGTGACACTGCTGCGCAAGCCGGACGCCGTGAAGGTCGACGTCCCGGTGAAATACGTCGGATTCGACATCGCCAACGAGTTCGTGGTGGGGTACGGCCTGGACTACGCCGAGAGGTACCGCGACCTGCCGTACATCGGGCGGCTTCGGCCCTCGGTGTATGGCGGCTGACGTGTACCGTCCGTAACGTCGAAGGCCTAGGGCAGGAGGAACGCGGACGGCCATTCGTTCGTTCGTGATATCGATATGAACCGCAAGCGCATTCTACGATCACCATGGCTGTGGGGCCTGGTGATCCTCTTCGCGATCTTCGTGCTGCCCTCGATGATCAGCACCGGTAGCGGCTACCACGGTGTCGCCACTTCGGACGCCATCGCGCAGGTCAACGCCGGCAACGTGACCAAGGCCACGATGGACGACAAGTCCCAGCTGCTCAAGCTGCAGCTGGGCCACGACTTCGAGGGTCACTCCAAGATCAGCGCGCAGTACCCGGCCAACTACTCGGACGAACTCGAGGCCGACCTGCAGAAGGCGAAGTCGCCCGACGGCAAGCCGCTGAACTTCAACGTCAGGGTGCCGCAGGACAACACCTGGCTGTCGCTGCTGGTCAGCCTGCTGCCGATCCTGGTGATCGTCGGCGTGCTGTTCTTCGTGATGAGCCAGGTGCAAGGCGGCGGCAACCGGGTGATGAGCTTCGGCCGCAGCAAGGCCAAGCTGGTCAGCAAGGACACCCCGAAGACGACGTTCAGCGACGTCGCCGGCGTGGACGAGGCGATCGAGGAACTGCAGGAGATCAAGGAGTTCCTCGCCAACCCCGCCAAGTTCCAGGCGATCGGCGCGAAGATCCCCAAGGGCGTGCTGCTGTACGGCCCGCCCGGCACCGGTAAGACGCTGCTCGCGCGCGCGGTCGCGGGCGAGGCCGGCGTGCCGTTCTACTCGATCTCCGGCTCGGACTTCGTCGAGATGTTCGTCGGTGTCGGC
>DASTXN010000097.1:0-18098 GCA_035765515.1 Jatrophihabitantaceae bacterium
GAGCTAGCCGACGGAAACATCGCGCGGGTCGTGCGCGGTGAGAAGATCGGCACGCTCGTCACGGGAACCAGTTGAAGGGGATCGAGCAGTGATTGACGAGACCATGTTCGAGGCCGAGGAGAAGATGGAGAAGGCCGTCCATGTGGCGCGCGAGGAGCTCGGCGGTCTGCGCACCGGGCGCGCCAACGCTTCGGCCTTCGCGCGTCTCGTCGTCGACTACTACGGATCGCCCACGCCCATCCCGCAGCTCGCGTCGGTGACCGTGCCCGAGGCGCGGATGGCCGTCATCAAGCCGTACGACGCGACCACCCTCGGCGCGGTCGAGAAGGCCATCCGCGACAGCGATCTCGGCGTCAACCCCACCAACGACGGCACCATCGTGCGCGTGGTGTTCCCGCAGCTCACCGAGGAGCGGCGCCGCGACCTTGTCAAGATCGCCAAGGGCAAGGGTGAGGACGCCAAGGTCTCGATCCGCTCCATCCGGCGGCACGCGAAGGACGCGCTGGACAAGCTGGTCAAGGACGGCGAGACCGGTGAGGACGACGTCCACCGCGCCGAGGCCGAGCTGGACAAGCTGACGGCCAAGTACACCGCGCTGGTCGACGACGCCGTGAAGGCGAAGGAAACCGAACTGCTCGAGGTGTGAGCCCGTCGATGAGCGCGGATCCGGACTCGGGGGCTCCGCCTGCCGCAGCCGAACCGAAGAAGTCCCGCGCCGGACGGGACCTGCCGATGGCGATCGGCGTAGGCGTCGGCCTCGGCGCGATCATCGTGGCCAGCCTGTTCCTCTACCGGCCCAGCTTCGCGGTCATCGTCGGCCTCGCCGTCGTCTACGGCTGTTACGAGCTGACCGAGGCGCTCGGAACGTCCGGTGCGCGGGTGGCGCTGACGCCCGTGGCAGTCGGCAGCGTCGCAATGCTCGTCGCGGCGTGGCTGCGCGGCCCGGACGGGCTGGTGATCGCGCTGCTCGTCACCGTGTGCGCGGTCTTCGTGTGGCGGCTCGGCGACGGGGCGGACGGTTACCTGCGCGACGTCCGGGCGTCCAGCTTCGTGCTGCTGTACCTGCCCGCCCTCGCCGCGTTCGCGGTGCTGTCCGTGCACGCCGACGACGGCGCGGCACGGATCCTTGCGTTCATCGCCACGGTGGTGTGCAGCGACACCGGCGGGTACGCGACCGGTGTGCTGTTCGGGCGGCACCCGCTGGCGCCGATCGTGTCCAAGGGCAAGACGTGGGAGGGGTTCGCCGGGTCGGTGCTGTTCTGCTCGGCGGCCGGCGTGCTGTTCCTGGTGTTCACCTTCCACCAGCAGTGGTGGCAGGGCCTGCTGTTCGGGCTGGCGATCTGCGTGACGGCGACGCTCGGCGACCTGGGCGAGTCCATGATCAAGCGGGATCTGGGCGTGAAGGACATGGGCAGGCTGCTGCCCGGCCACGGCGGGATCATGGACCGGCTGGACTCGCTGCTGCCGTGTGCCGCCGTTGCCTACCTGCTGCTGTCCGCGTTCGCACCCGTCTAGCCCGGCGATCTTGATGCCTCGACGCAGCTATGACTTCGGATAGCCATCAAGATCAGGTGATCGAGCGCGTCGCCGAACTCGCGCGTCGCGCAGGCGAACAGACTCGTTGGATCGGCGTCGACGGCTGTGGCGCGTCCGGCAAGACCACTTTCGCGGCCCGGCTCGCGCATGCCCTGCCCGGCAGCGTCGTGGTGCACGTGGACGACTTCTCCGGCCCGCGGATCGCGGAGTGGGACTGGGAACGGTTCGACGCGCAGGTGGTCCGTCCCCTGCTCGGCGGCCGCTCCGCGCGGTACCAGCGCTGGGACTGGGACACCGACAGCGGCGCCGAATGGCACGACATCGAGCCGGGCGGAACCGTGATCGTCGAAGGCGTTTCCTCGACGCGGCACGAGGTGCGCGTGCCGTGGACGCTCACCATCTGGGTGGAAGCCTCGCGCGAGGTTCGGCTCGCCCGCGCGCACGAACGTGACGGCGAGGCGATGCTGTCCCGCTGGCTGGAGGACTGGATGCCGTCCGAGGAGGCCTACATCGCGCGGGAACGTCCCCAGGACCGGGCGGACCTGATCGTCCCAGGCGCGTGACGCCGGCTTTCCCCACGGCGTGACCAAATTTAGGGCCGGAAACTGGTCCGGGCGTTGGGAAAGGCGGCCGTAGAAGTCTGGGACAATGGATGTGTCATGACCTCCCTGCCGCTCGTGTTCGACGCGCCCAAGCGCGGCCTGCCGCCCCGCCACCTCGCCGACCTGGACGAGGCCGGTCGGCGCGCCGCGGTGGCCGACCTCGGCCTGCCCGCGTTCCGTGCCGACCAGTTGAGCCGGCACTACTTCGCGCGGCTGGAGAACGACCCGGCGGCGATGAGCGACCTGCCGGCCACCGTCCGCGATCAGGTGGGTGATGCACTGTTCCCACCGCTGCTCACCGAGGTGCGGCACGTCGAGACCGACGCCGGCACCACGCGCAAGACGCTGTGGCGGCTGCACGACGGCACGCTGGTCGAGAGCGTGCTGATGCGCTACCCGGGCCGGGCCACGGTGTGCATTTCCAGCCAAGCCGGCTGCGGCATGGCGTGCCCGTTCTGTGCCACCGGTCAGGGCGGGTTGAAGCGAAACCTGTCCACCGGCGAGATCGTCGACCAGGTGACGGCCGCGGCGCGCGCGCTGGCACGCGGCGAGGTCGCCGGCGGCGTCGGCCGGCTGTCGAACGTGGTGTTCATGGGCATGGGCGAACCGCTGGCCAACTACAACCGGGTGATCGCCGCGCTGCACCGGCTGATCGACCCGGCGCCGGCGGGCCTGGGCCTGTCCCGTCGCTCGATCACGATGTCCACGGTCGGCCTGGTTCCCGCGATCAACCGGCTGGCGGCGGAGGATCTCGACGTCACCCTCGCGGTGTCACTGCACGCCCCGGACGACGAGTTGCGGGACACGCTCGTTCCGGTCAACACGCGCTGGAAGGTCGCCGAGGTACTCGCGGCCGCCGACGGGTACGCCGAGCGCACCGGCCGGCGCTACTCGGTCGAGTACGCCATGATCCGCGACGTCAACGACCAGCCCGAGCGCGCCGAGTTGCTGGGTGATCTGCTCGCGCCGAGGCTCGCGCATGTGAACCTGATCCCGCTCAACCCGACACCCGGCTCGCAGTGGGACGCCTCGCCGAAGCCGGTCGAGCGTGAGTTCGTGCGCCGGTTGCAGGACCGCGGTGTGCCGGTGACGGTGCGCGACACCCGCGGCCGCGAGATCGACGGGGCGTGCGGCCAACTGGCCGCGTCCGGCTAGACCCCCTCGGTTCGGCGCGACCAGGAGTCCGCCAGCCGACTGTGCGCCGTTGCGTGCCCACTGCGCCGTTAGGCTCGGCGGGTGAGCGAGGTGCGGGTGCCGCCGTCACGCAAGTGGGCGCTCGCCGAGCTATTCGTCGCCGCGGCCCGGCTCGATCGCACTCAGTCCGATCCCGTCGTGTCGCTGCGCAACGCCGCGGGCGTGGCGCTTCCGCTGGTCGTCGGCACGCTGCTCGGCAACGTCGCGTTCGGCCTGCCGTCGACGATCGGTGCGCTGCAGACCGCGTTCGCCGACCGTCCCGGCCCGTACCGCTTGCGGCTGCTGCGCATGCTCGGCACTGCGTTCGCGGCGGCCGTCACCAGCGGGCTGGCCGTCGCCGGATCGCGCAGCGACGCGGGGGCGATCGCGCTGTTGCTCCTGCTCGGTTTCGGTGCCGGTCTGCTGGTCGCCGGGGGTCCGAGCGCGACCCAGGTCGGCGTGGCGGCGACGGCGGCGGCTCTGGTCCTCGGGCACACGCCGCTGCCGGCGTCCGCAGCCGTGCACGTCGGACTGCTGGTGTTGCTCGGCGGGGCCGGCCAGACCGTCCTCGCGCTGGCCGCGTGGCCGCTGGGCCGGCACAACCCGGAGCGACTCGCCCTCGCCGGCCTCTATCGCGAGCTCGCCGCGGCCGCGCGCCGACCGGCGGGGACGAGCGTCGGGCCGCCCGCCGGTGACACCCTCAGCGCCGTGCGAACCGCGCTGTACGGGCTCGGTCACGACCACGGCCCGAGCGTCGAGGCCTACCGCGTGCTGCTCGACGAGGCGGAGCGGATCCGGCGCGAGATCCTCGTGCTGACCGGGCATCGCGAACGCCTCGAGTCCGCCGGGGAAACCGAGGGGGCGGACGCGTTGCTCGCCGTGCTCGGCAGCTCGGCAGTGGTGCTGGACGCAGTTGCCGATGCACTCGCCAGCGGCGACCCCGTCGACCCCGAGGTGGTGCGTCCGGTGCGGGCGGCGGTGGACGAACAGCTGGACCGGCTCGCGGGAAGCGGAGCCGCCGACAGCGCCGCCGCGCTCACCTCCCGCGCTGCGGCGGCCCGCGTCCGGGCGCTGGCGGGGCAGCTGCGCGCCGCCGTCGAAACGTCGCGCACGGGTGCGACCGAGGGCCGCAGCGGTGAGGAGCCGGACACCTACGGCGTGCGCCGGCTGCGCGATCCCGTCGCGATCGTGCGCGCGAACCTGGCGCCGGACGCAGCCGTGATGCGGCACGCGCTGCGGGTCGCGGCCGTCGTCGCGGGCTCCGACCTGGTCGTCCGTTTCAGCGGCGTGGACCGGGGCTACTGGATCCCGCTCACCGCGCTCGTCGTGCTGCGCCCGGACTTCGCGACCACCTTCCAGCGCGCCTCGATGCGCGTGCTCGGCACCATCGCCGGACTGCTGCTCGCGACCGCCCTGGTGCACTGGATCCCCGGCGGGCACTGGTATCAGATCGCGCTGATCGGCCTGTTCTTCTTCGGCATGCGCCTGGCCGGCCCCGGCAACCTCGCGCTCAGCGCGGTATGCCTCGCCGGGCTGGTGGTGATCCTGCTGGAGGTCGACGGCATCTCGGCGCACACGACCGTCCAGTTACGGGCCGAGGACACCCTGATCGGCGGCGCGCTGGCACTGCTGGCCATGCTGCTGTCGCCACTGTGGGAACGCCAGCTGTTGCCGGACCGGCTCGGTGATCTGCTCGCCGCGTACCGCAATTACCTTGCCGCGGTGGGTGATCCGGCCGCCGACGCCGGCAGGCTGCAACGCGCGCGGATGGCGTCTCGGCGCGCACGCACCAATGCGCGAGCCTCGGTCGAGCGGGCGCGTACTGAGCCGGTCCGCGGCAACGGCCAGGTCGAGTTGGGCGAGACGGTGCTCGTGCACTCGCACCGGTTCATCCACGCGATGCTCACCATCGACGCGGTGCGCACGGCGATCCATCGGGCTGGCCCGCTGCCCGAACTGGACGCGTTTCTCGGCGCGACCGCCGCCACGCTGAGTGCGGTCGAGCAGGCTGTGCGCGCCGGCGTGGTGCCGCGTTCGGTGCCGAAGCTGCGGCCGCTGCAGGAGGAACTCGCCGCGACACTCGCCGCCGACGCGAAGCGGTTGGGCGACGCCGCGCTCGACGCAGCGACGGCTGCCGCGCTGCTCGACGCCACGGATCGCATCACCAACAGCCTGGACACGTTGCTCGCCGAGCTGCGCAGGCAGCTAACGTGGAGGGAGTGGATCAGAACAACGTCTTCGCCGAGCTGACCGCCTTCACCGCACTGCCCAGGCTCACCGGTCTCGCGCTGAGTCCGGACGGCACCCGGCTCGTCGCGACGATGCAGCAGCCGGACGAGAAGGGCGCGCGGTACACGTCCTCTATCTGGCAGATTCCGCTCGAGGGGACCTCGCCGCCCACGCGCCTGACCCGGTCGGACAAGGGCGAAACCTCGCCGGCGTTCCTGCCGGATGGCAGCCTGCTGTTCGTCTCGGTGCGTGCTGATCCTGATGCCGGCAAGGACGCCGACCCGAACGCCGAGGACGAGCCGGCGCTCTGGCTGCTTCCGCCGTCGGGCGAACCCCAGCTGTACGCCTACCGCCCCGGCGGTCTCGGGCTCGCCGCGGTGGCGCGCGACCGCGCAGTCGTGGTCGCCGCCGGTCGCCAGCTCGCGTGGACGCCCAACGCTGCAGGCGCCGACGCGCAGCGGCGCAGTACCCGCAAGGACCGGAAGATCAGCGCGATCCTGCACACCGGCATGCCGATCCGCCACTGGGACCACGAGCTCGGCGACGAGTCGCCGCGGCTGGTGCGCATCGACCCGGCCGACGACGGGACGCACGAGCGCGACCTGACGCCGCTGGCCGGCCAGGCGCTGCACGAGACGTCCGCGTCCCTGGACGCGGGCGGAACCACCCTGGTCACCAGCTGGCGCACCCGCCGGCCAGGTGGCCGATTCGACTACACGCTGGTCCGCATCGACCCGGCCTCGGGTGCGCACCGCGTCCTCGTCGACGAGCCGGGCGCGAGCTTCCACGGGCCGAAGCTGGCCCCGGACGGTTCGGTGCTCGCGGTACTACGACACACCGACGGCAGCTACGACGAGGTCTTCGAGCACCGGTTGCAGCTGCGCGCGTTGCGCGGCAAGGGCGCCGTGCGTGAACTCGACCTCGGCGACGTGATGCCGAACGAGTGGACGTTCTCGGCCGACGGTGCGACGTTGTTCGTCGCCGGCGACCTGCACGGGCGTGGTGCGGTGCTCGCGGTGGACGTGCGCAGCGGCGAGGTCGTCAGCAGCCTGGCCACGGACGCCAGCTACTCGAGCCTGTGCCCGTCGCCGGACGGCCGGTACGTCTACGCGCTTCGTTCGGCGATCGACGAGGCGCCTACGCCGGTTCGGCTCGACACGTCCGCCGAGCACCAGGTGCCGCGGCGGCTTGCCACGCCCGCACCCACCCCTGAGCTGCCTGGCACGCTCGTCGAGCTGTCCGTGCCCGCCGGCGACGGCAGGCGGGTGCACGCCTGGCTGTGCCTGCCGCCGGAAGGCGAGCGTCCCGCCCCGCTCATGCTGTGGATCCACGGCGGGCCGTTCTCCTCGTACAACTCGTGGAGTTGGCGATGGAGCCCGTGGACGGCGGTGGCGCGCGGCTACGCGGTGCTGATGCCCGATCCGGCGCTGTCGACCGGCTACGGGATGGACTGGATCGCGCGTGCCTGGCCACACCGGGCCGGGCTGGTGTGGCGCGATCTGGAGACCGTCCTGGACGCCGTCGAGCAGCGGCCCGAGATCGACGCGAGTCGTACTGCCTGCCTGGGAGCGTCCTTCGGTGGCTACATGACCAACTGGGTGGCGGGGCACACCGAACGCTTCGACGCGATCGTCACGCATGCGGGGCTCTGGGCGCTCGACCAGCAGCACACCACCACCGACGGCGCGCAATGGAAGACCGGCATCTTCGGCACGCCCGAGGATCACCCCGACTGGTACGCCGAGAACAGCCCGCACAACTTCATCGACAAGATCACGACGCCGATGCTGATTGTCCACGGCAACCGCGACTACCGGGTGCCGATCAGCGAGGCGTTGCGGCTGTGGTGGGACCTGGCCCGCTATTACCCGGGCGACCCGGACTCGATGCCACACCGGTTCCTGCAGCTGACCGGCGAGAACCATTGGGTGCTCTCCCCGGCCAACGCCCAGATCTGGTACGAAACGGTGCTCGGCTTCTGCGACCAGCACGTGCGCGGCGTGCCGTTCACCCCGTCCAGCCTGCTCTGAGGACCGCCGGAGCACGTGTCGCAAGTAAAGCGCACGTGTGGTTAGCTTGACGACCTAAGGACCTGGAAGGCGGGAAACGGTGACGAGGGCTGCGCGGCTGCGACGCGCTGCCGTGGCGGTGGTCGCTGCGGTGGCGTGCGCCGACATCGTCGCCGGCGTCACGTTCCTGGTCAGTCCCGATCAGGTCGAGGCGGGCACGCCGGTCGCGCAACAGCCGGTGAGCCCGGCGCCCACGACGCCGGGCCCGAGCCCCAGCTCGAGCCCGTCTGCGAGCCCGACGCCGAGGCCCCAGCACGCCACGCCGAACACGGTCTGGATCCCGGTCCAGCACGTGCGTGCACCCATCGACACCTGCGACATCGTCAACGACGAGCTTGAGCCGCCGCAGAACGTGCACCACACCTGCTTCTGGGCCGGGGGAGCGGCGCTGTCCGCGAAGACCGGAACGACCGTGGTCACCGGTCACATCAACTGGGTCGGGCAGGGCACCGGTGCGCTCGGCAACATCGGCAAGCTGCACCGCGGAAACATCGTTCGCACCACCGGCAAGGACGGCATCGTCACCACCTGGGAGGTGCAGAACGTCGTCCACCGGCCCAAGAGCAACGGTATCGACACCAGCGTGTTCGTGGGTGCGAACGGCCCCCGCAAGCTGTACTTGATCACCTGCGGGGGCGCGTTCGACTCCTCGGACGCAAACTATCTGGACAACATCTACGTCGAGGCGGTACCGCTTCAGGGGCTGTCAGCCGCGTCGACGGACTGAGCCGGCGCGGTGCGACAGCTACTCGGCGAGGGCGAGCTCCAGCTCGACCTCCTGGTCCGGCATCTCCGGCGCCGGCGGCACGGTGCGGATCGCGAAGGCGACCAGCAGCCACGTCCCGACCAGGAAGATCGTCGCCGTCCAGAACGAGTGGTCGGCCGCGGTGACGAACACGTGCCGCGCGACCTCTGCCGGCGTCAGTGACGGGTCGACGTGCTGCGCGGCGTGCTTGCTGGACGAACCGAACACGGTGACCAGGACGGCCAGCCCGAGCGAACCGCCGACCTGCTGCATCACGTTGACGAGCCCGGATGCGGCGCCCGAGTTGGCCGGCTCGACACCGTCCAGCGCGGTGGTGGTGAGCGGCACGAAGGCCAGGCCGTTGCCGAAGCCGAACACCGTCAGTGGTCCGGCCAGCGACAGGTAGCCGCTGTGCTCACCGAGCTGAGTCAGCCACAGCATCCCGAGCGTGGAGAACGTGATGCCGATGATCATCAGTCGGCGGTTGCCCACCAGGTCGACGAGCCAGCGCGAACTCGCCTGCGAGGCCAGGAACACCATCGCGGTCAAGGGCAGGAACGCGAATCCCGTCTTCAGATCGCTGTAGCCGAGCACGTCCCGAAGGAACTGGGTCAGGAAGAAGAACATGCCCATCATTCCGGCGACCATCAGCAGCCGAGCGATGTACGAGCTGCTGCGGTTGCGGTCGGCGAACAGACGCAGCGGTGTGATCGGCGCCTCGGCCCGGCGCTCCACCAGGACGAACGCGGCAAGCAGCAGCACGCCCGCGGCGAACGATCCGAGCGTCGCGGCGTTGGACCAGCCGTCCGAGGCGGCGTGCACGAAGCCGTAGACGAGTGCCGTCATGCCGATGGTGGACGTGAGCGCGCCGGCGATGTCGAACCGGCCGGTGCGCCGCTCGGTCTCCGGCAGGACCGGACGCGCGAGCGCCAGCAGCACGATGCCGATCGGCACGTTGACGAACAGCACCCAGCGCCAGGAGGCCCACTGCGAGAGCATGCCGCCGGCGATGAGACCGACGGCGGCGCCGCCGATCGAGACGGCCGTGTAGAGGCCGATCGCGCGGGTGCGTTCGCGGGCGCCGGGGAACATCGTCATGAGCAGGGCGAGAGCGGACGGCGAGGCGAGCGCGCCGCCGATGCCTTGGACGGCGCGTGCGGTCAGCAGCTCGCCGGCGTTCTGCGCGAGTCCGCCCGCCAGCGATGCCAGCGTGAACAGCGCGATGCCGGTGAGGAACACGCGGCGGCGGCCGAGCAGGTCACCGGCGCGGGCGCCGAGCAGCAGCAGGCCGCCGAAGGTCAGCGTGTACGCGTTCACCACCCAGGACAGTCCCGCGGAGGAGAAGTGCAGCGAGCTCTTGATGTCGGCCAGCGCGATGTTCACGATCGTCGCGTCGAGCACGACCATCAGCTGGCAGGTGAGGATCAGGGCAAGGACGAGCCCGGAGTTGCGGGGCGAGAGGAACCGGTGCGGCGGGGATGGCGCGGCTGCCGGTCGGACGGAGAGTGTGGATGCCATGGGTTTCGACTCCTGGTCGGAGTAGTATCGGATGAAGCGGAAGGGCCCTCCGGAAACACGTTACCGGAGGCATCCTCCGGATAGCAAACGATTTTGTGCGCGCCGTGGAGAGGGAGCCGTCGTGGGAGCCGAGAGCGCCGTGGGTACCGACACTGCGGTCGTCGCGCCGGGCTGCGCTGGCAAGCAGATGCGCGCGGACGCCCGGCGCAACTACGAGAAGCTGCTCACCGCGGCGCGCGAGGAGTTCACGGCCAAGGGCGCCGGTGCCTCGCTGGAGGAGATCGCGCGCCGGGCCGGCGTCGGCGTCGGCACGCTGTACCGGAACTTCCCGAACCGGCAGGCGCTGCTGGAGGCGGTGTACGTCGAGGAGGTCCAGGCGCTGTGCCGCTCGGCCGCCGACTACTCGGACGTGCCGCCGTGGGACGCGCTCACCGGCTGGTTCGGCCGTTTCATCGACTACGTCGCCACGAAGCGGGCCCTGGCCGACGAGATGCTCACCACCATGACCAAGGACGCGCCAGTCTTCCGCAGCTGCCACGACGCGATCTTCGAGACGGGCGAGCCGTTGCTCGAGCGTGCGAAGCAGGCCGGCGTCGTCCGGACCGATGTCGAGTTCGCCGAGGCCATCGCGCTGGTCAGCGGCGTGACGATGGTGCGCAACGCGACGCCCGAGCAGATGAAGCGCGTGCTCGCGGTCGCGCTCGACGGCCTGCGCTACGGCGCGACCGGCTAGCGCAGTGCCGTCACCGAGGCCGGCACGCTGATACCGGCCCGGAGATCGGGCGCGGGTCGCGGCTGCGCATAGCCCGTAACGATCGGGACCACACCGGCCCAGGCGTCGCCTTCGACGTCCTCGGGCGGATCCTCCGGCCAGCCGTCGGACACCTTCAGCGACCACGTCTCGATCGGCAGCGCGAGCACCTGGGTCGCGGCGATCTCCTTGTCGGTGTGCGGTCGCAGTTCCGCGGCCCGGCCAGGGATGAGCGCCTCGGTGATCAGGTCCATCGCCCGCGCCTTGTCCGCGTCCGACAGCAATCGGCAGGTCCCGAACAGCACCGCGCTGCGGTAGTGGATGGACGACTCGAACGCCGAGCGCGCGACGACGATCCCGTCCGTCGCGGTGACGGCCAGCGAGGTGGGTGCACCCGCGGCGAGCGCGCGCAGCCACGGGGAGCCGGTCGAGCCGTGTGTGAGCACCTGGTCGCCGTCGCGCACGACCGCGGTCGGGAACACGACTGGCGTGCCCTCGCGAACGATCGCGAAGTGGCCGACGTGGACGTCATCGAGCAGGGCGTCGAGTTCTGCGCGGTCGGTGCGCTGCTTGTCGCGCAGCCGGGTGATCTCGGTATTCACCGGTTCATCATGCCGTTGACCAGTGCCGCCAGTCGCGAGGATTTCCCGCTGCGGTGCTCGGCGTTGTCGGCCCACGTCATCGCCTGCAGCCCGGCGTTCGCGCCGAGCCAGCGCAACGGCTCGGGTTCCCAGCTGCGCGAGCGGTGCCCGACCCACGGCAGCGCGGTGAGCTCGGATGCGCGCCCCGTGATCAGGTCCGCCAGCGTGCGGCCGGCCAGGTTCGTGGTCGAGACGCCGTCGCCGACATAGCCGCCGGCCCATGCGAGTCCGGTGTCGCGATCGAGCCCGACGGACGCGTGCCAGTCGCGTGCGATGCCGAGCGGGCCGCCCCAGCGGTGCGTGATTGTCGCACCGCGCAGCACCGGGAACAGCTCGCCGAGCGTGCGCTCGAGTGCGGCGAAGACCCGTGGCACCCGGTCGTAGTCAGGACGGATCCGCGACGCGAAGTGGTACGGCGCGCCGCGTCCACCGAACACCATGCGGCCGTCGGCACTGCGCTGCCCGTAGATGATCAGGTGCCGGTGGTCGCTGAACGTCTCGCGTTCGCGCAGCCCGATCTCGTCCCAGACCGAATCGGGAAGCGGCTCGGTGGCGATGATCAGCGAGTAGACAGGCGCGAGGGCGCGGCGCGATCCGGGCAGTCGCGCGGTATAACCCTCGGTCGCGCGCACGACCGTCTTTGCGCGGACGTCGCCGTGCTGCGTGTGCACGATGCCCGGCTCGATCGCTGTGACCCGTGTCTGTTCGTGGATGCGCGCGCCGCGGGTTGCCACGACGTCGGCCAGCCCGCGCACCAGCTTCGCCGGCTGGATCGCGGCACAGTGCGGCGTGTACGTCGCGCCGAGCACGTCCGTCGCGTTGAGCCGGCTGTGCGCGTCTGCGGCGTCGAGCAGGTGCACGTCCAACCCGTACTCGGCCGCCTCGCGCGCCTCGTCCTTGGCACGCGCCAACTGGGTCTGCGAGCGGGCAAGGACGATCGTGCCGCCGACCGCGATGTCGGCGTCGATCTGTTCGGCCTTGGCCACGCGGACGACCTCGCCGACCGCGCCGCGCATGGCGCGGTACTGGTGCGTCGCGGCCTCGGGCCCGGCCTCGGCCGCAAGCGTCGCGGCGCTGACCGGGTACAGCGCCGAGCACCAGCCCCCGTTGCGCCCCGACGCGCCGAACCCCGCGACCTCGGCCTCCAGGACCGCGATCGTCAGCGACGGATCCAGTGCCTGCAGGTAGTACGCCGTCCACAGGCCGGTGAACCCACCGCCGACGATCGCCACGTCCACGCTCGTAGCTCCGGGTAGCGGATCGCGCGGCGTGATGTCACGGAGCTGGTCGAACCACAGCGACAGGTTGCGGTAGTCGCTCACTGTGGTCCGATCAGGCGAGAACGTCTTCCAGGGCGACGGCAGTGTAGCCATGTGCCTCGGCGACGGGGCCGTTCGTCAGCTGGCCTTCGTGCGTGTTCAGGCCGAGCGCGAGCGCGTGGTCGGCGCGCAGCGCGTCGCGCCAGCCGCGGTTGGCCAGCTCGACCGCGTACGGCAACGTCACGTTCGTCAGCGCGTACGTGGACGTGTGCGGCACGGCGCCGGGCATGTTCGCGACGCAGTAGAAGACCGAGTCGTGCACCTTGTAGGTCGGGTCGGCGTGCGTGGTCGGACGGGAGTCCTCGAAGCAGCCGCCCTGGTCGATCGAGATGTCGACCAGTACCGAGCCCGGCTTCATCCGCGACACCAGTTCGTTGCTGATCAGCGTCGGCGCCTTCGCGCCCGGGATCAGCACCGCGCCGATCACCAGGTCGGCGTCGAGCACGGCCTTCTCGACCTCGTAGGCGTTGGACGCGACGGTCTGGCAGTGGCCCTGGTAGATCGCGTCCATCTGGCGCAGCCGCGCGACGTTCTTGTCCAGCAGCAGCACCTCTGCCTGCATGCCGAGCGCGATCGCGGCAGCGTTCTGGCCCGAGACGCCGGCGCCGATCACGACGACCTTGGCCGCGTAGACGCCGGGGACGCCGCCCATGAGCGTGCCGCGCCCGCCGCCCTGTCGCATCAGGTGGTACGAGCCGACCTGCGGTGCCAGTCGGCCGGCGACCTCGGACATGGGCGCGAGCAGGGGCAGAGATCCGTCCGGCAGCTGCACGGTCTCGTACGCGACGCCGGTGGTGCCGGCCGCGAGCAGCGCGTCCGTGCACGCCTTGTCGGCGGCCAGGTGCAGGTACGTGAACAGCACCTGGTCCTTGCGCATCCGGTAGTACTCCTCGGCGATGGGCTCCTTCACCTTGAGCACCATCTCGCCGGTCGCCCACACGTCGTCCGCAGAGTCGAGGATGGTTGCGCCGGCGGCCGCGTAGTCCTCGTTCGGGATGGCCGAACCGACACCGGCGTCGCGCTCGACGAACACCTCGTGGCCGTTGCGGACGAGCTCGTGCACGCCTGCGGGGGTGATCGCGACGCGGTACTCGTGGTTCTTGACCTCGCGCGGGATGCCGACCTTCATGCGGATGCCTTTCTGCGGCAGTGGGGGACAACGCTGTCTACCGCCAGATTTTGGAGGAAGTATCGGTGAACGCGCTAGTCAGCCGAAGAAGATTCGGTAGACTGCCTTCGTGGCTGTCGAATCCGCTTCACGTCCCGCCGTCGCCGCGGCGGCTTCGAAGAATGTTCGGGCGCCACTGGACGCCGTCGACACCCGCATCGTGGCCGAGCTCTCGGCAGACGCGCGGTTGCCGAACAACGCGCTCGCAGAGCGGGTCGGGATCGCGGCGTCGACGTGCCTGGCCCGGGTGCGTTCGCTGCGCGAGCGCGGCGTGATCCGCGGTTACTACGCGGACGTCGATCCGGCCGCACTCGGCCGCCCGCTGCAGGCGATGATCGCGGTGCGGCTGCAGTCCGGAGCGCGCGGCCACCTGTCCGGCTTCGCCGAGAAGATGGCTGCGCTGCCCGAGGTGCTCAACGTCTTCTTCCTTGGCGGCGCGGACGACTTCCTGGTGCACATCGCGACCGAGGGCAGCCAGACGCTTCGCGACTTCGTGGTGGTGCACCTGTCGAGCGATCCGGACGTCGCGCTCACCGAGACGAACCTGATCTTCGACCACCTGCGCGCAGGTCTGACGCACTGACTGTTTTGCGTGCCTGTCGATTCAGCGCGGGATGGCGAAGACGCCGGACGGGAACGCGCCGTTCGCGGTGACCGTTCGTGACAGCGACTTGCCCAGCTCGATCAGCCGCTGGGTGCGCTCCTCGCCGAGGTGCTGCCAGGCGGCGACGTCCATGCGGTCGGTGTCACGTTCGACCTGCGCGCGCAGATCGGCGCCGGCGTCGGTCAACTGCTCGCCGGCGAGCAGGCCGCGCTCGTTCAGTCCGGCGAGCGCCTCGCTCCACTGCTCATCCGTCCAGCCGCGAAGCCGTTGGGCGGCCTGCATCGTCATGCCGCGGCCCGTTGCGCAGTGCGTGATCAAGGCGTCGATCCCGGACAGGCCGGCCGCGACCAGCGCGGCGATGTGGCCGTCGCCGCGGTACTCGCGCAGCAGGGTTATCGCGTGCCACATGACCAGGTGCGGCTCGTCCGGCCACGGCAGGTCCGCGTGGCCGGCGTACAGCGCACGTCCCTCCGGCGCGAGCGCGGTGGTCGCCTCGCGGGCCAGCGCACCGAGTTCGGTCACCTCGGCGGACGTGACCGCCTCGCCGAGCAGCCTGCGCAGTGCGCGGTCCGCGACCCGCAGACGTGCAGCGAGCACGTCCGCGGGGGAGGCGAGCGTCCAGGCACGGGGGATGTGCCGCGCGACCATGGCCGGACTGAAGTTGTAGAAGGTGGCCGTGGTGACGCCGGGGCTCACCGGGCCCATCGGCGCCGATCGGCTTGCGAAATAAGGCATCGAACCCGGACGCAGACCGATCGCGGTGAACTCCTCCTCGGCCTCCGGTACGAAGTACACCAGCGAGTGCAGCGAGTTGATCGCGCGGAAGGCGCGTCCAGCAAGTTCCGCCGCGGTCATCTGGTGGAGATCAATCCGCCGGTGCTCCACTGCGCCCAGTTCAGGTTCCAGTCGCCGTAGCCGTCGCCGAGGCGCATCCGCGGGCCGTCCGTGTGCGGGAAGCGGACGACGTCGCCGATGTTCAGGTAGTGGTACAGCCTCTCGGCGTCGTTCGGCTGCAGGTTCGTGCAGCCGTTGGAGGAGTTGGCGTGGCCGATGTTGTTCGCCGGGCCGACGCAGCCCGGCGCGTCGGTGCAGTTCCACGGCGCGGCGTGCAGGTACTCGCCGCCGTAGGTCAGTCGCTGGTCCCACTTGACGTCGCACTCGTGGTACGCCGGGCCGTTCGGCGGGTTACCGCTCATGCACACGCTGGTGAGCCGTTCCATGATCACCTTGGTGCCTTCGAGCGTGGGGGTGTCACGCGCGCCGAGCGAGACGGGGAAGGTGCCCCACTTCTTGTTGTCACTGACGACGGTCAGTCTGTGGGTCGCGTTGTTCACGGTGAGGATGTGCGACGCGCCGATCGCGAAGTCGAGAGTCAGGCTGTCGTCGTATGCCAGGCCCTTGCCTGCGGACTGGCCCTTCATCGGCAGGTCGACGTGTATCTGGGAGTGCGCGGGCCAGTAGACCTTGGGGCGCCAGTGTCCCTCGATCGGGTAGCCCTTGATCGCGGCGGATGTCTCGAAGTACCAGCCGCCTTCGACCGGTTTGCCGTCGGCGGTCACCTTGGTGTCCGCGACCAGTGTGCTCGCGTCGGTGATCTTCTTGCTGAAGTAGGCGATGATCGGCATGCCGACGCCGTAGGTCTGCCCGTCGGAGTTCAGCGTTTTGATGTGCACCGGACGGGTCGGGCCGGCGGGGGTCGTCGACGTGCTGGGCGTCGTCGTGCCGGGTACGCCCGACTGCGTCGCCGGAACCGTCGTGTCGTGCGTGACGGTGACCGTCGGGGTCGGGTCGCCGCCGCTGCCCGTGGAACAGGCGGCGAGGCCAGCGCCCGCCAGCGCGAGCAGGGCGAGGGTGGCGATCGGCTTCCAGACGCGGGGCAGACTGTGTGCTCTCACCCGATCACCCTATGCGAGGACGCTGTACGCAAGCAGTTGACTTCGCTACCTGGGCGGATGCTGTGGCGCATCCGAGGGGCTCGTGCTGGTACGAAGGTCGCGATGGACGAGATCGTGCGGGCTGCGAGCGAAGCTTTGGGGCGAGCGCTCAGCGCTCCGGAGCCACTGGGTGGGTCCGCCCGTGCGACGGTGCTGAGGTGCCGCTCGTCGTCCGGGACGGTGATCGTCAAGGCCTACCGGCAAGACGCGAAGGCGAGCTTCGTGCGAGAGGCCGTCGGGCTCACCTTGGCGTCCCGCGGCCCGGCCGTCTTGGCCGTCGATCGGTCCTACCCACTGATCGTGATGAGCGACCTCGGTGTCGGTCCGTCGTTGGCGGACGTGCTGCTCGGATCTTCTGCGGACGTGGCCCGGACGGCATTGCTGGCCTGGGCGTCGGAGTACGCGTCCCTGGCCGCCCGGACGGCGGCGGACTCAGTTACCTGGCGTCGATCGATCGCCGACCTGTCGCTGGACCCGTCCGTCGTGCCTACGCCGCTGGCGCTCGATTTTGAGGAGTGGTTCGTCGAGCTTCCCCCGCTGGTCGAGGGCTGCGGTGCGAGCGTTGCCGGTCTGGGAATCGATCTCGACCTCGTCGCCGAACTCGGATCGATATTCCCGGTGTTCACGCCCGGTGATGTCTGCCCCGACAACAACGTGGTCACTGCGGACGACGGTGTCCGGCTGCTCGACTCCGAGGGCGCGGGCCTTGTCAGCGCCTTCCTGGCCGGTGCCTACGTGAGCATGCCGTTCGCCACCTGCTGGTGCGTCTTTCGACTGCCGCCCGACCTGGCCTCGCAGCTCGAGACGTCCTTCCGCGCCGGCGTCGCGGAACGTCACCCGGCCCTGGTGGACGGCGCGTTGTGGCGGCGGGGCCTGGATGCCGGGCAGGTCGCGTGGACGGTGCACGCGACCGTCGCGCTGCTGCCTCGAGCGCTGGGCGCCGACTTCCTCCCGATGCATGCCGTCCGCAGCCCGGTGCCGACGGCACGGCAGTTGTTGCGTTATCGCTGGGAGGGCATGTCCGGGCAGACGAGCTTTCCGGCACTCGCCGAACTCGGACGGGCGCTGCTGGCCGCGACCGCTTGGCACGTGCGGGATCTGCCGATCTACCCGGCCTTGCGCTGATCAGGCGGCGTGGCGGCGTAGCTCGATGAGGAGCTGCTGTTCCAGCGGTGAGCGCTTCTGGCGTGCGCCGGGCAGGGACGGTGGCCGGCTGGTGTAGCGGTGGCCGGTGGGGGTGATGAGGTCTATTCGTCCGGCGGGTCCGGGTCGGGCGTGCCAGCCGGGTGCTTGTTTGGCGATGTTGCAGGCGACGCACAGTCCTCCGCCGTTGCCCAGGCTGGTGGGTCCGCCCCGTTGGGCGGGGTGGATGTGGTCGGTGTGCCGGATGGGTGCTTCGCACCAGGGGGTGCGGCAGGTCTGGTCGCGCAGGGCGATGAAGCGCCGCTGGTTTCTGGTGAACAGTCGCCGTCGGGTGTCCATGGCGACGAGTTCACCGGTTTGCGGTCGGGTGTAGAGGCGGCGCAGCCAGCGGGGTGCGTCCGGGTGTAGGGCGAGCTCGCGGCCGGTGGCGGCGGGGATCGGCAGGCCGTCGATGAGGGCGGGTTCGGTTCCGTTGCCGAGGAGGGTGTCGGTGTCGATGACGAGGTTGACCTCGACGGGGACCTGCGCGGCGGTGGTTTGTCCGGTGACGCGTTCCACGAGCGTGTCGGCCATGACCTGCCCCCGGCCGCGCTCATCGCCCGACGCGATGTTCGTGTCGGCTGCGCGGCCGAGGGCTGCGTAGACGGCGACGCCTTGCGCGACGGG
>DASTXN010000098.1:0-7612 GCA_035765515.1 Jatrophihabitantaceae bacterium
GCACTTCGCGTCCACGGCCGACCGGGCGAGTGCCTGCCTCGTCACGTTGTCGGACCCTCCGTCCAGGATTCTCGGTGGTACTCGCCCGTGATCAGTGCTCGATCGCCGGGCGACGACAGGTTTGCTGTCGGGAAGCTAAAGAACGCTTGCGTTTCTTATGGTGCGTCCGCTAGCTTAGCCGATAGAGAACGCATCCGTATCCTAACCCGTCTTTCAGAGACTCGCCTAACCCAGGAGAACTCGGTGACCCAGACCGTAGCCGCTGCCCCCGAACGGGGCCACCGCGGCGCCCGGCGACACGCGCACCCCGCACTAGTGTTGCTGCTCATCGCCGGAGCCCAGCTGATGGTCGTGCTGGACGGCACGATCGTGAACATCGCGCTGCCCTCGATGGGCGCGTACTTCGACAAGGACCAGACGTCCATGACGTGGGCGCTGAACGCGTACACGCTGGCCTTCGGTGGTCTGCTGCTGCTCGGCGGCCGTTCCGGTGACATCCTCGGCCGCCGCCGCATGTTCATCGTCGGCCTCTCGCTGTTCACCGCGGGCAGCTTCCTGGCCGGCATCTCGACGACCTTCCCCGAGATGCTCGTCGGCCGCGTGATCCAGGGCATCGGCGGCGCGATCGCCGCGCCGACCGCGCTGTCGCTGATCGCGAACGAATTCGACGAGGGTCCGGAGCGGACGCGGGCATTTGCCGTGTATGCCGCGGTGTCCGGTGCCGGCGCCGCGCTCGGCCTGCTGCTCGGCGGCATCCTGACGAACTACTTCAGCTGGCGCTGGGTGCTGTTCGTGAACGTCCCGATCGGCCTGCTGCTCATCACCGGCGCGTTCCTGTACCTGCACCAGACCGACCGGCTGCGCGGACGCATCGACTTCGTCGGCGGCCTGATCTCCGTCGCCGGCATGGTGGCGCTGGTGTACGGCTTCATCCACGCGGCCAACGACGGCTGGCGCAACGGCGAGACGGTCGGCGTGCTCGTGGCCTCCGGCGTGCTGCTGGTCGGCTTCGTGCTCTTCGAGGCGTACGGCACTGCCCACCCGATCATGCCGATGCGCATCTTCGAGAGCCGCAGCCGCGGCGGTGCGTACCTGGTGATGCTGGTGGCCGGCGCGGCGATGTTCGGCATGTTCTACTTCATCACCTTCTTCGTGCAGGGCGTGCGGGACTACAGCGCGCTGAAGACCGGCTTCGCGTTCCTCCCGATCGCGCTGACCATCGGCGTGACGTCCCAGATCGTGGCCAAGCTGCTGCCGCGCACCGGCCCGAAGCCGCTGATCAGCGTCGGCACCGTGCTGCTGACCGGCTCGCTGCTGTGGCTGTCGCGGGTGAGCACGGCCTCGCAGTACGCCGACACCCTGCTGCCCGGCATGATCGTGCTGGCGGTCGCGATGGGGTGCCTGTTCGTCCCGCTGACCACGGTGGCCGTGTCGAAGATCGAGAACACCGACGCGGGTCTGGCGTCCGCACTGCTCAACGTCGGCCAGCAGGTCGGCGGCGCGATCGGGCTGTCCGTGCTCGCAACCGTGTTCGCGACCTCGGCACGCAACTTCGCCGCCGATCACATCGGTGGGGTGCAGGCCGCGCTGGGCAGGCTCCCCGGCAACCTGCCTCAGCTCGTCGGCGCGAAGGTGCAGGCGGCCGGCAGCAACGGGATCCAGAAGGCGGACATCGACAAGTTCGTGAACGGTCTGCCGGCCGGGCAGCGTCCCGCCGCGCACGACTTCTTCTACGGCCCGTACGCGCAGCTGTCGCACCAGATCCAGGCGCACGCGTCCGGCCAAGCGTTCCTCACCGGCGCGATCTTCGGCGTCGTCGGGATCGTGGTCGCGCTCGTCGTGATCAACGTGAAGAAGTCGGACGTCCCCAGTGAGCCGCCGCTGGAGGCCGTCGCCGCCTGACACCACGTTGAGTGACGGATCGGCGCGTCCGGAGGCGGGATCACTCCCGTCTCCGGACGTCGCTATCCGTCACCCGATGCAGGTCGCCGTCAGCACTCGATCACGTTGACGGCCAGGCCGCCGCGCGCGGTCTCCTTGTACTTGATCTTCATGTCTGCACCGGTCTCGCGCATCGTCTTGATCACCTTGTCCAGGCTGACGATGTGTTCGCCGCTACCGCGGAGGGCGATGCGGGCGGCGTTGATCGCCTTCACCGCAGCCATCGCGTTGCGCTCGATGCAGGGCACCTGAACCAGGCCGCCGACGGGGTCGCAGGTCAGCCCCAGGTTGTGCTCCATGCCGATCTCTGCCGCGTTCTCGACCTGTGCCGGCGTCCCACCGAGGACCTCGCACAGCGCACCGGCAGCCATCGAGCAGGCCGAGCCGACCTCGCCCTGGCAACCGACCTCGGCGCCGGAGATCGACGCGTTCTCCTTGTACAGCACTCCGATCGCACCCGCGGTGAGCAGGAACCGGATCACGCCGTCCTCGTTCGCGCCGGGCACGAAGCGCACGTAGTAGTGCAGTACCGCGGGCAGGATTCCCGCGGCACCGTTCGTCGGCGCGGTGACGACCCGCCCACCGGCGGCGTTCTCCTCGTTCACCGCGAGTGCGAACAGATCCACCCAGTCCATGACGCGCAGCGGGTCAGTCGCATAGGTCTCGGCACACAGCCGCCGGTACAGCTCCGGCGCGCGCCGCGGCACCTTCAGCCCGCCCGGCAGGGTGCCCTCGTGCGTCCAGCCGTTCGTGACGCACTCCTGCATCACGGCCCAGATCTGCAGCAGTCCGGCGCGCACGTCCGCCTCAGAGCGCCACGCCGTTTCGTTCGCGAGCATCACGCCGCTGACCGGCAGGCCCGACTCGCGGCAGCGCGCCATCAACTCGGCGCCGGTGTGGAACGGGTAGCGCAGCGCGGTGTCGTCGGCCTTGATCCGGTCCGCGCCCGCCGCCTGCTCGTCCACGACGAACCCTCCGCCGACGGAGTAGTAGGTGCGCTCGCGAAGCAGGGCACCATCTGCCCCGTAGGCGAAGTAGCGCATCCCGTTCGGATGGAACGGCAGGCTCTCGCGCCGGTGCAGCACCAAATCGTCCTCGGCCAGCGCGGCGTCCTGCTTGCCGAGTAGCTCGACCCGTCCGGCAGCACGCACCGCGGCGGCCCGCTCCCGCGCGGTGTCGGTGTCGACGGTCTCCGGCCGCTCGCCGAGCAGGCCCAGGATCACCGCCCTGTCGCTGCCGTGTCCGTGACCGGTCGCGCCCAGCGAGCCGAACAGCTCGACCCGCACGCGCTCGACCTGGTTCAGCAGGCCGTCGTCGTCCAGCCCGGTCGCGAACGTGCGGGCGGCGCGCATCGGGCCGACCGTGTGCGAGGAGGACGGCCCGATGCCGATGGAGAACAGGTCGAACACGCTGATGGCCACAACTCCATCATGCGCCCCGTACCGCGATCAGGTATCCCGGCCCGCTTTCCCCACGCACCGACCAGATTTCGTGCTTGAAACTGGTCGCACCAGGGGGAAAGCGGGCGACACCAGCCTGATCAGACGTTCTCAGACGACCGTCAGCGTGACGTTGATGTTGCCACGGGTGGCCTTGGAGTACGGGCAGAACTGGTGGGCCATCTCCACCAGCTCGCGGGCCTTGGCCTCGTCCACCCCCGGAATGTTCACCTTGAGCTCGACGGCCAGGCCGAACCCGCCGTCCGAGGACGGGCCGAAGGAGACCTCGGCGGTAACGGTCGAGTCTGAGGTGTCCACGCCGACCGTCTGCGCGCGGTTGGCCAGCGCGCCCTGGAAGCAGGCCGAGTAGCCCGCGGCGAACAGCGTCTCCGGGTTCGCCTTCGGCTGGTCGGACGTGCCGGGCTGCGCGAGGTCGAGGTCGATAATTCCGTCCGCGCTCTTCACGTGTCCGGCGCGGCCACCCTTTGCGGTGGCAGCGGTGGTGTACGCGACCTTGGTCAGTTCGATCGGCATGGCACTCCTTCGACGAGTCTGAATTCCTACAACGCCAGCGGCTGTTGTCCGCTTCCCGACGTTAGGCGCTGGCGGGATCCGTCCGTCGGGCGGGTCGGCCGGGCGGCTACTCGTGGCCGCGGTCGCCGGCCAGGTGGCTGTTGCGCCCCCCGCCGGGCTCGGGCGCTGCTGCCGCTGCCCGTACAGTCGCGTTCCGTGAGCTCGCCGATCCGCCGTTCGCCCGTGCACACCGGACAGGTGATCGCTGCCCGGCAGCTGACGCCCCGGATGCGGCGGGTCACCGTCCAGTCCGACGCGATGATCGGCGTCGAGCTGCGCCCAGCGCAGGACGTCGAGTTGCACCTCGTGGACGCGTCCGGCCGGCGGGTCAAGCGGCGCTACACGATCCGCACCGCGCGTCCGGACACCGGCGAACTCGACCTGGACGTGCTGCTGCACGGGAACTGGGCCGGATCGAGCTGGGGGGCCACCGCCGCACCGGGCGACTCGGTCGCCTTCCAGGGCCCGCGCGGAAAGCTGCAGCTGCCCAGCGCCGACTGGCACCTGCTTGTCGGGGACGAGTCCGCGTTGCCGGCGATCGCGGCGATCTGCGAATCCCTGCCGTCGGGCGAGGCAGCCGTCGCCGTGATCGAGGTGCAGGACGCGGCCGATGAGCTGCCGATCCCGCGCGCCGAGATGCACTGGGTGCACCGGGGTTCGGCCGCGGCCGGCGCGCCGGACCGGCTGGTGCCGCTGGTGGAGTCGCTGCCCTGGCCGCCCGGCGAGGGGCACGGTTACCTGATGGGCGAGACGCGGACGATGGTCGCGCTGCGGGCCGTACTTGAAGGTCGCGGGCTCGCACACGAGGCGATCTTCGTGAAGGGCTACTGGAACATCGGGCGTCCCGATCGCGTCGCAGGTCGCGCACCGGGCTGATCATCGCCGCCTTTTCCGACAGCGTGCCCGCTCTGTCACCCAGACGCGGACAGCGTGTCGGAAATGGCGGGCGTTGTGGTGGGATCGGGTGGTGAGCGAGATCGACTACACGGCGCTGATGCCGTTCGCGGCGGCGGCTGGCGTGCGCATCGTGCGCGCCACCGCGGACGAGGTGCTCGGCGAGCTGGACTGGTCGGCCGAGCGGACGACGGCCGGCGGCGCACTGCACGGCGGCGCGATCATGACGCTGGCCGACAGCGTGGGCGCCGTGTGCGCATTCCTCAACCTGCCCGAGGGTGCGACCACGTCCACCACCAGTTCGTCGACCGTATTCGTCCGCGGCGTCAGATCCGGGACCGTGACCGCGCTGGCCCGTCCGCTGCACGTCGGGCGCAGCACGATCGCGGTCGTGACCGAGGTACGCGACGACAGTGGGGATTCCCCGGGTCGTGCTGGCGTAGCCGCCGGGAGAGGACGGCTGGTCGCCCAAGTCACGCAGTCGCAGGCGGTGCTGTACTCGTAGTCAGCCGCGACAGCCGTGCAAGGTGAGCGGCTTCACCTTGCCGACCACGTCGACGAGCGCATTACCGGTACGGGACGTCACCGCGCCCGAGGCGTGCCAATGCTGCGCTACTCGCCCGGTGCGTCCGTCCAGGCACCACAGCTCGTCTCCCCCTGCGCCCGAGCGCACCCAGATCACGGAGGTACCGGACGCGACGAGCAGTGCGCCCGGGCCGAGCTGGCCGGCGAGCGGGCTGGAGGCGACCGGGCGGAGGGTGCGCGGGTCGAGGCGGACCAGCACTGCGCCGCCGCCGGCAGTGAAGCGATAGCCGCCGGCCCATAAGTCTCCATCGCCGTCGACGAGCACATCCCCTTTGCCGAACGGCAGTTTCGGTCCACTGCGCACGGCGCGAGTCGTCGGGTCGTAGTTCACCGCGTGGAGCGAGGCCGCGTCGAAGAGCACGAGCCGGTAGCGGGCCTCGTCGGCGGCGATCGACAGGTACCGCCCGGTGAGTCGCGCGACATCGACGGGCGGCCGGTCCAGAGAAACGTCGACGACGGCGTTGGCGGTGACGATGTAGAGGTCGCCGTTGAGGGCAGCGGCAGCGTTCACGGTCTGCGGCCACGTCACCCGCGCGCGGACGGCCATGGTGTCGGTGCCTACGGCGAGCAGCGTGGTGGGCGAGCCACCGTACGCGACGAGCCAGACAAGGTGCGCCGCCGCGTCGCCGACGAGGTGGTAGGACCCGGCCCGGCCGAGCGCGTCGAGGCCTCCGATCGGCAGCGTCGTCACGGCGCCGGCCGGGTCGCTGCGAGAGAGCGCGTCGGGGGCGAGCCGGAACAGGTAGCTGCCCAGCACGAGCACGTCGTCGGCATCGGCTGCGCCGCCGGCATCGTTCGCGGCAGCGACGTTGCTCGGCGGCAGGGCGGACGTGGACGGCGCCGGCGTGCCCGGTGAGCCGACACGGAGAGCGACCACCGCACCCGTGATCAGGACCGCGACCAGCAGGCCACCGACGGCGAACGCCCAGCGCGGGATACGCGGACGGTTTCCGAAACCGAGGACGTCCTCGGCTGGGCCCTCGGGATCGTGGCTGGCCATGACCTCATAGTGCGCCCGCCACCCCGCCATCAACAGGCGAAAACGGCTGCCGGGGCGGCCACAACCTGCTGTGGAGCACAGGAGATTGACGGGTCAGAGGATGGGTTCGGGGAGGTAGCTCGCGGCGGACGGATCGGTCGCCAGCACCTTCTCGACCTGCGCGACCACGGCGGCCACCTGCGCCCGCGCTGCGCCGGTGAACGAGAGCGGCTCGGCCAGCAGCGCGCCCAGGTCCGCTGCGGTCAGTCCCAGCCGGGTGTCCGCGGTCAGGCGCGCGAACAGCTCGTTTCGGTCCGTCCCCTGCTCGCGCATCTCGAGCGCGACCGCGACCGCGTTCTCCTTGATCGCCTCGTGCGCCTGCTCGCGCCCGACACCGCGCCGCACCGCGGCCATCAGTACCTTGGTGGTCGCGAGGAACGGCAGGTACCGGTCCAGCTCGCGCTCGATCACCGCGGGGAACGCGCCGAACTCGTCCAGCACGGTCAGCGCCGTCTCGAGCAGTCCGTCCATCGCGAAGAACGCATCCGGCAAGGCGATGCGGCGCACCACCGAGCAGGACACGTCGCCCTCGTTCCACTGGTCACCGGCCAGTTCGCCGGCCATGGACGCGTAGCCGCGCAGGATCACCGCGAAGCCGTTGATGCGCTCGGAGCTGCGCGAGTTCATCTTGTGCGGCATGGCGGACGAGCCCACCTGGCCGGGCTGGAACCCCTCGGTCACCAGCTCGTTGCCGGCCATCAGCCGGATCGTCTTGGCCAGGCTGGACGGCGCCGCCGCGAGCTGGACCAGGGTCGACAGCACGTCGTAGTCGAGCGAGCGCGGGTACACCTGCCCGACGCTGGTGAGGGTGCGAGTGAAGCCGAGGTGTTCGGCGACCCTGGCCTCGAGCGCGGCTAGCTTCGTCTCGTCGCCGCCGAGCAGGTCGAGCATGTCCTGGCTGGTTCCGACCGGGCCCTTGATGCCGCGCAGCGGGTACCGCGCGGTCAGGTCGTCGAGCCGTTCCACGGCGACGAGCAGCTCGTCGGCCGCGGTGGCGAAGCGCTTGCCGAGCGTGGTGGCCTGCGCGGCGACGTTGTGCGAGCGACCCGCCATGACCTGCGCGTCGTACTCGGCGGCGCGGCGGGCCAGGCGCGCGAGCACGGCCAGCGTCTTGCCGCGGACGATGCCCAGCGCCGAGCGC
>DASTXN010000099.1:0-25874 GCA_035765515.1 Jatrophihabitantaceae bacterium
CCGTACGCCTCGGCCGCCCAGGCGCTCGCGTAGCCCAGCCGCTCGGCCTCGACGGCGAGCTTCAGCAGGTCGTCGACGGACCCGGCACTGGTGGCGTCCCAGTAACCGAGATTGACCGCGAGCTTCACCGCGCCACCATAGCGAGCACCCGGCGCCGCTCCTGGCTACGCCGGGCCGGTAGTTTCACGGCGTGCAGTTGCGGACGGTGGGACACAGTGGCCTGAAGGTCAGCGACCTGGGGCTGGGAACCATGACCTGGGGCGTCGAGACCGACGCGGACGAGGCGGCCGCGCAGCTGGTGGCCTTCCACGACGCCGGCGGGACCCTGGTCGATACCGCGGCGTCCTACGGCTTCGGCGAGACCGAGCGGCTGCTCGGGCACCTGATCGCGGACGTCGTGCCGCGTGCCGACCTGACGATCGCCACCAAGGCGGGCATCACGCGCACCCCCGAGGGCCGGTTCGTGGACTGTTCGCGCGGCGCATTGCTGCGGCAGCTGGACAACTCGCTGCGCGCGCTCGGCACGGATTACGTGGACCTGTGGTACGTGCACACGGTCGACGACACGGTGCCCTTCGACGAGACGCTCGCCGCGCTGGACGCGGCCGTCGGCGCGGGCAAGGTTCGCTACGCCGGCGTGTCGAACTACTGCGGCTGGCGGATTGGGCGGGCCGCCGCGTGGCAGCGGGCTATGCCGGGACGCGCCCCGATCGTGGCCAACCAGGTGCGCTACTCGCTGGTGGACCGCGGCGTCGAGCGCGAGGTCGTCCCGGCCTGTGCCGAGTTGGGCGTCGGCGTCTTCCCGTGGTCGCCGCTGGGTGGCGGCGTGCTGACCGGCAAATACCGCACCGGTGTGCCGGCCGACTCGCGCGCGTCCGCGGGCACCCGCACGCTGCCGATCGATCACGCGCCTCGCGCCTCGGGGATCGTCGAGGCCGTCGCGACCGCGGCCGACGGGCTGGCGACCTCGGCGGTGGCGGTCGCGCTGGCCTGGCTGCGCGACCGGCCGGGCGTAGTAGCGCCGATCCTGGGCGCGCGCACGCTCGGCCAACTGACTGCGGCGCTGGCGTGCGAGACGCTGCAGCTGCCGGACGAAATCAGCGCCGCGCTCGACGACGTGTCGGCCCCGGGCCGCGGTTACCCGGAGAACGTCAACTGATCCCCCGCTCATGACGGCTGACCCGGTCTTCACCGCGTTCTGCCAGGCCCGGCTGTGGCCCGGCCTCGGCCCGACGCTCGTCGACGCGCTCGCCGACGCCGGAATCGAGGGGCCGGAGGACGTCAGCGCCACCAACCTCGCCGCGTTGCCCAAGGTCGGCCCCACCCGCGCCGGACGACTGCTGTCGGCGTTCATCGCCGCCGGACCCGTCTACAACGTCGCCGCATTGCTCGTGCCTGCCGGCCTGGACGCCCGGCTCGCCGGACGCGCCGTCGACACGCTGGGCCCGGGCGCGGCACGCCTGCTCCGGGACGATCCGTGGCGGCTGCTGGCCCTGTGGGGTGTGGCACCGGGCGAGGCCGACCGGTTGGCCCGCGCGCTGGAGCCGTCGGTGCGGCGCGACGACCCGCGGCGGGCGCGGGCACTGGTCGGGTTCGTGCTGGCGCGCCAGGCCCGCGACGGGCACACGCTCACCCCGCCGGAGCTGGTCGGGCCGGCGTTGCGCGAGTTCGGGGTCGGCGAGCCGTCCGCCGCGGTGGAGGCCGCGCTGGAGGCGGGCACCGTCCTGGCTGTGGAGTCCGACGGGACGGACGCGATCGGAATCCCGCGCTACGTCCAGGCCGAGGACGGCATCGCCGAGGGCATCGCGCGGCTGCTCGCGACCGCCGAGCCGATCAAGAGCAAGGGCCGGCCGAAGGGTTCGCTGGACGACACCCAACAGGCGGCCGTCGACGCGGCGCTGCACCTCGGGGTGAGCGTGCTGACCGGCGGCCCGGGCACCGGCAAGAGCCGCACCGTCGCCACGCTGGTCGCGCTCGCCGAACAGGCCGGCAAGACGGTCGCGCTGGCCGCGCCGACCGGCCGCGCGGCGAAACGGCTCGAGGAGCTGTGCGAGGCGCCGGCGTCGACGCTGCACCGGCTGCTCGGCGCGCAGCCGCGGCAGAGCGCCGGAGAGAGCGACTCCCGCGTCGACTTCAGCGGTGGCGGCTTCGCCCGCAACGAGGAGTGGCCGCTGGACGAGGACATCGTGGTCGTCGACGAGGCCTCGATGCTGGACGTCGAGCTGGCCGACGCGCTGCTCAGTGCGTGCGCGGACGGGACGCACCTGCTGTTCGTCGGGGATGCCGCGCAGCTGCCGTCGATCGGTCCGGGCCGCGTGCTCGGTGACGTGATCGACTCCGGGGCGGTGCCGGTGACCGAGCTGACCACGCTGTACCGGCAGGCCGAGGGCGGCACCATCGCGCGCGTCGCGCGAGCGGTGCGCGAGGGTGAGCTGCCTCCGGTGGACGATCCCACGCGCGAGGTCGTGATCGTTCCGGCTCGCGGGTCGGCCGAGGCGGCGCACCGCGTGGTACAGCTGGTGACCGATTCGATCCCCCGGGCGCTGGGCATCCCGCCGGAGCAGATCCAGGTGGTCACGCCGGTGCACCGCGGCGGAGCCGGGACTGCCGCGCTCAATGCGGCGCTGAAGGCGAAGCTCAACCCGGGCAACAAGAAGGGCCGCTTCGACGTCGGCGATCGCGTCGTCGCCACCGCGAACCATCTGGAGGCCGAACCGTTCGGCTACGCGAACGGCGAGGTGGGCGTCGTGGCCGAACTGGAGGGCGGCGGCGCGGTGACCGTCGAATTCCCGTCCGGTCCTGCAGAGGTAAAGGGCAAGGCGCTCGCGGACCTCGTCCACGGCTGGGCCATCACCGTGCACCGGGCGCAGGGCTCCGAGTTCCCGGCCGTGGTCGTGGTGCTGCCACCGGAGGCCGGCGGGATGCTGTCGCGGCCGCTCGTCTACACGGCGATCACCCGCGCACAGCGGCATCTGTCGATCGTCCACGCCGCGGGAGCGGCCGCCGCCAGGGGCGTCCGCCAGGTCGGCGCGCTGCCGCGACGAACCCAGCTGCAGCACCTGCTGCGCGGGTCGGTGTCCGGCTGAGGCGTCGCGCCAGCACCTGAGAAATCGGGCGATCTGCCCATCCGGTACGGCCGAAGCCGCGTATTCGTGCCGGCATCGTCTACAGCTGCTTATCGCGGCCGGGTGCTCTGCCGACGTCCCCGGCGTAGTCGAAAGAAATCGGGGATCCAACATGTCGAACACCGGAAGACATCGAGCGCCACGAGCGCGCTGGACACGTCGCGCGCGCATCGCCACAGCAGCGGCGAGTGTCGTGCTCACCGCCGCACTCGGCGCCTACGCAACCAACTGGGTCGTCGGCCTCAGCGCCGGCTCCAACGGCCAGGCGCAGTCGGCGACCATCAGCAACCTGACGATCACTGCGACCGCGACGCCCAGCCCGGGCAACACGCTGTACCCAGGTGGCTCGGGTGACGTCGTGGTGACGGTCAGCAACCCGAACAAGTTCCCGGTCACGATCACGGCCGTGAACCTCCCCACCAACACGACCTACGCGGCCGGCTACAGCGACAGCGGGCTCGCGATCGCGGTGGCCGGGTGCAACGCAACCACGAACGCCAGCTACGTCACCTGGACCGGCTCGACAAGCTCGTCGGGTTCGAGCCACACCCTGACGACGCCGCTGGTGGTGGCCGCGTCCGGCCAGCCGAACAACCCGCTGACGGTGACCTTCACCAACGGTGCGGGCATGGGTACGAGCGCACCGCTGGCGTGTGCGGGCGTCTATTTCTCGATGCCCTCGTTCACCGGCATCGCGGCCAGCGGCGGTGGGCCCGGTTCGCCGACGACGAGCCCGGCGACCGACACCTGGTCGTAGCGGTTCGGCATGGCTGCACTGGGGGGAAGTGATGACTCCGCCAACCTGGCGCGTGCTCGGCGCCGTGGCGCTCACCGCGTGCCTCGGCGCCGGGTATCTCGCCCAGCCGCAGGCAGCTCTCGCCGCCACGAGTTGGCTGGTCGGTAGGGGCGGCCTGAACGGCGGTGCCGGCAAGGCGGACCCACTTCCCGCAGCACCGGGGAATGTGAATGCGACCTGCGTCTCGCTGGTGGGCTGGTCGATCAAGGTGTCCTGGAACGCTGTTCCGCACGCGTCGTCGTACACGGTCTACCGCTCGACGAGTTCGAGTTCGAGCGGCTTCTCGGTCTACGGCACCGTGGGCGGCGGCACCACGAGCTATACCGACGCGAACTTCAGCGTGCTGACCAGTTATTGGTACCGCATCACCGCGACGGTGGGAACGAACTGGACCGGACCGCAATCGGCATCGACACCGCAGCGCAGTATCAGCGTGATCCTGGTGTGCACCTGACTCAGCTCGCGCGGCGGGCGCCGGCGGCGCGTTCCTTCTTGATCTCGGCGAGGTGGTCCAGGAAGTCGACCTGGATGGTGTGCCGCTTGGACGCGACGTAGCGCCGATCCTGAGCGCGCTGGTACGCGGCGATCTCGCGGCGCATATCAGCCTTGGACGGCAGTGCCGCCGCACCGGTCAGCAGGTCTGCGACCCAGGCGGACTGCGCTTCGGCGAGCGGCATGATCGCGCCGAGCGGCTGGACCAGCCCGATGAAGTACAGCCCGTCGTGATCGGGGTCGACCACGCGGTGGTACAGGCCGATGCGGTTGTCGTGCGCGGCCAGCAGCGCGTCGTCGAAGAACGGGAAGGTGATCTTGTAGCCGGTGCAGTAGACGACGACGTCGATCTGCTCGGCGGTGCCGTCCACGAAGTAGACCTTGTCGCCGTCGAGGCGTTCGATGTTCGGCTTCACGGTGATGTCGCCGTGGCTGAGCCGGGTGAGCAGATCGTCCGAGATCGTCGGGTGTGCGGACGCGATCTTGTGATCGGGCTTGGGCAGCCCGTAGCGGGTGACGCTGCCGCGCGCGAGGAACATCGTCAGCGCCAGCATCGCCCGGCGAGCCGGGAACCAGGGCAGCCGCGCCATCGGTGAGGTGGTCAGGTGATCCGTCGGCATGCCGAACACGTACTTCGGGATCACGTGCGCGCCGCGACGCATGGCGAGGAACGTCCGCTCGCTCACCTTGGACGTCTCGACCGCGATGTCGCACGCGGAGTTGCCGATGCCGAGCACCAGCACGCGCTTGCCCTCGTAGCCCTCGAACGTCTTGTACTCGTGCGAGTGCACCTGCCGGCCGGTGAACGTGTCCGCGCCGGGAAACGCCGGTTCGGGCCAGCGCGCGTCCCAGTGGTGGCCGTTGGCGACCAGCACCGCGCGGTAGTGGTGCGTCCTCGTCTCGCCGGTGTCGCGGCTGCGCACGGTCACGTCCCAGCCGCCGCCGTCCGCCGGCGCGACGTGCGTGACCTCGGTGCGGAACGTGATCTTCTCGCGGAGCCCGAAGGAATCGACGTACTCGTCGAAGTAGCGCGCGATCTGTTCGTGGCTCGGGTAGATCGGGTATTCGTCGCTCATCCCGAACGCTTTGTACTCCATGATCTGGCGCGACGTGTTGATGTGCAGCGACCGGTAGGCCGAGCTCATCTGGTTGTCGTTCAGGTAGCGCCAGTTGCCGCCGACCTGCGAGCCGGTCTCGAAGCAGTCGAACTCGATGCCGCGTGCGGCCAGCGACTGGCAGGCTGCGATGCCGGACGATCCGGCGCCGATGATGCAGACGCGTTCGGTCAACGGTGCTCCTCAGGCTCGTGCTGGCCGGGCTGCTTGCACAAACATGACCGGGTGGTCATAGTGTGAGGGCCAGCATGACACCGCCGCCGAAGGGACGCAAATGCCCCGCCCCACCTGGGACAAACTCGACTCCGCAAGACGCGAGCGCGTGCTGCACGCCGCGATGGCGGAGTTCGGCCGGCACGGCTACTCCGGCGGCAGCCTGAACGTGATCGCGCGCGAGGCCGGGGTGGCGAAGGGCTCGCTGTTCCAATACTTCGCCGACAAGTTCGAGTTCTTCGCCTACGTCGCGGAGCAGACGTCGCTGGCGATCTATGCCGAGATGGTGCCGCACCTGGACGGCGGCCCACGCGCAGGCGAGACGTTCCTGGGGTTCTTCCAGCGGTTGGTCGACGTCTGGATCGACTACATGGCCGCGCATCCGCTCGAGCGCGCCGTCACCGCGGCGACCACGATGGAACTCGATCCGCAGGTGCGCCAGGCGGTGCGCGAACCGGTGCACCGCCTGTACGCGCAGGGCGTACGTCCGCTGCTGGAGCAAGCGGTCGCTGACGGCGCGCTGGCCGCGGACACCGACGTGGACGCGCTGCTGTCGATGCTGGTGCTGCTGCTCCCCCACCTCGCGCTCGCGCCGTTCGAGCCCGGCCTTGACTCCGCGCTGCGCCTGCACGGGACGCGGGGGCGCGCCCGGTCGACGGCTGCGCACCGCCTGATCTCGGTCGTCTTCGCGCCGCACCTGGTGGTCGCGCCGTGAGCGAGCTCGATTACGACGTGCTGATCGTCGGTTCCGGTTTCGGCGGCAGCGTCAGCGCGCTGCGGCTGACCGAAAAGGGTTACCGCGTCGGCGTCCTCGAGCAGGGTCGCCGCTTCGCCGACGACGACTTCCCCGCGACCAGCTGGCAGCTGCGCGACTACCTGTTCGAGCCGAAGCTCGGCTTGTCCGGCATTTTCCGCTGCACGCCGCTGAACTCGCTGTTCGTGCTCACCGGCGCCGGGGTGGGCGGCGGCTCGCTGGGGTACGCGAACACGCTCTACCAGCCGCCGGACGAGGTGTTCGCCGACAAGCAGTGGGCGCACATCACCGACTGGCGCGACGAGCTGGCGCCTTACTACGACCAGGCGCGCCGGATGCTGGGCGTCACCACCTATCCCCGAATGTCGCCGTCCGACCGGGTGATGCGCGGCGTGGCCGAGCAGATGGGTATCGGCGACACGTTCCGGCTCGCAGACGTCGGCGTCTTCTTCGGTGGAGACGGCGCCCGTCCGGGTGTGGACGTCCCGGATCCGTTCTTCGGCGGTCTCGGCCCGGCGCGGCGCACCTGCACACATTGCGGCGAGTGCATGACCGGCTGCCGCCACAACGCGAAGAACACGCTGGTGAAGAACTACCTGTTCCTGGCCGAACGCGCCGGGGCGCAGGTCCATCCGCTGACCACGGTGAGCTCGGTCCGCCCGCGTCCCGGTGGCGGGTACGTCGTCCAGACACACCGGACGGAACGACGCCGGCGAGCGCGGCAGGAGTTCAGCGCCGACCAGGTGATCTTCGCGGCCGGTGCGCTGGGCACTGCGCGGTTGCTGCACGCGCTGCGGGCCGACGGAACGCTGCCGGACATCTCCCCGCGGCTGGGCCGGCTGACCCGGACAAACTCCGAGGCGGTGCTGGCGGCGCGCTCGCTGCGTCCGGACGCCGACTACTCCTCCGGTGTCGCGATCACGTCCTCGATCCACCCGGATGCGCACACGCACGTCGAGCCGGTGCGCTACGGCAGGGGCAGCAACCTGCTGTCGCTGATGGGAGCCGTGCTCGTCGACGGCGACCAGCCGGTGCCGCGCTGGCGGGCGGGCCTGGCCGAGATGCGCCGGCAACGGCGGGTGCTGCTGCGGCTGCACAACCCGCGGCGCTGGTCGCAGCAGTCGATCGTGCTGCTGGTGATGCAGTCGCTGGACAACTCGATCACGACGGTGCTGAAGCGCCGCTGGTTCCGCCGGGTGCTGTCGACCGAACCCGGCGAGGGCGAGCCGAACCCGGCCTGGATCCCGGCCGGCCACGAGGTCACCCGGCGGGTGGCGGAGGCGATCGACGGGGTGCCCGGCGGCACTTGGGGCGACCTGGCGAACATGCCGGTCACCGGTCACCTGATCGGCGGCTGCGTGATCGGCGACTCGCCCGCGTCCGGGGTCGTCGACCCGTACCACCGGCTCTACGGCTACGACGGACTGCACGTGGTCGACGGCTCGACGGTCTCGGTGAACCTGGGCGTGAACCCGTCGCTGACGATCACCGCGCAGGCCGAGCGCGCGCTGGCGCTGTGGCCGAACCGGGGCGAGGCCGATCCGCGTCCACCGCTCGGTGCGCCGTACCAGCGGCTGGCCCCGGTCGCGCCCAAGCAGCCGGTCGTCCCCGCGTCCGCGCCGGGCGCACTGCGGCTGCCGGTCGTATGAGCGCCTATCCGCCGGAGCCGTGGGACCTGCGCGGCCAGTTGCACGCCTCGGTGTTCCTGGTGCCGCTACGGACGGTGCCGCTCGGCGAGGTTCCGCCCGGCTGGCGTCCGGTGCGGCTCGGGCCGTTCGCGGTGGTCGGCACGGCGTGGGTGTCGTATGAGCCCGGCGGCGTGCTCAGCTACCGCGAGCTGATGGTCACCGTGCTGGTTCGCCGCGGGCTGCGCCTCGCGCCGAGCATCGCCCGGATCTGGGTCGACAGCGAGGCGTCCCGCGACGGCGGCCGCGCCCTGTGGGGCATCCCGAAGGAGCTGGCCGACTTCGAGTTCCACGGCGCCGACTTTTCCGCAACCGCGAGCGGGCACTCGATCGCGACGGGCACCGTCCGGCCGTTCGCGCGGCTGCCCGGGCGTTGGCCGGTCCGGTTCACGGTGGCCCAGACGCTGGACGGGCGCGCCAGGGTGACGCCCGTCCGCTCCCGCGCCCGGCTCGGCCTGTCGCGGGCGACGTTCGCGGCAGACCCGTCCGGCCCACTGGCGTTTCTGGCCGGGCGGCGCCCGCTGCTGACGCTGACGATCGGGGAGTTCCGGATGCAGTTCGGCACGCGGCGCGGCGCGCGGGGTGGAGATCGCAGCAACACCGGCGTTCAATGAGTCGAATGAAGACGACCGAGGGGGCTGCAGACCCCGATTGGGAGTACGCGCCGCTGCGGATCCCGGCCGACGTGAGCCGGCCGAACGCAGCGGCGCAACTGTCTTTGCACGCCGAGTTCGGCGGCTGGGAACTCGCCCGCGTGCAGCGCTACACCGACGGCACCCGGCAGGTGGTGCTGCGCCGCCGCAGGCGACCCGGCGCGCCCCTGCCGCTGCCCGTCCTGTCCCTCTAAGGCGGCTGCTCCGCCGGGTTCCGTCCGTTGTCGGTGCGGGGCGTCATACTCGCGGCCATGGCGCACGATCCCGAGCTGGCCGAGCGGATCCATGAAGTGCTTGCCGCCGAGCCAGACCTCACCGACAAGCGCATGTTCGGCAGCCACGGATTCCTGCTGGGCGGCCACCTGACCGTCAGCGCGAGCGGCGTGGGCGGGCTGCTGCTGCGCGTCGACCCGGCTCAGGCCGAGTCCTTGCTGCACGAGCCGCACGTAACCCGCTTCGAGATGCGCGGCCGCGCGATGAAGGGCTGGCTGCGCGTCGATCCCGCCGCGTTGAGCACCGACGAAGACCTCCGTCGCTGGGTGCAGCTCGGCGTCGACTATGTACGCACCCTGGCCTGATCAAGGTTGCGTGGGCAGGCCTTCCCAGGCGCTGTCCAGATCGACGGATGTGTCGGCGTCGAGAATCTCCCACCCGACGCATCCGGTCGGGTACGGCGTCGGTTGCACAACGAGGTAGACCGGGTGACAGCCGGGAATCCGGTACGCGTAGACGAGCCGCTGCTTGATGTCGCCGCTCGTGGTGAACAACGCGAGATACGCCGTGACTCCGACCGGCAGGTGTGTTCGGTTGATCGTGGCGCGATTGCGCGTCGCGTACTCCGTCCACGCTTGGGTCGCCGAAAGCTTCGGTCGCGCGTCCACTGTCGCTGGATCGAGTCGTTCACCATCGTTCAGACGCACAACGCGGGCAAGCGCGCCCGGAGCTGCCCCAGTGGAGCTTGAGATTGGGCGCGCGCTGTTGCTCGGCGTCGAGCCGCGGGAGCGAGCGGGCGTGGCCGCGCATCCGGCGACGAGAACCGCGGTGGCCAGCGGCACTGCCACTGCGCGCACAGGAGTCACCCTGATCTGACGGGGAATCCCGGTCAGGAGGTTCCGCCTCGCTCGGCCCGCCCGCTGAGCCACGGTCAGGGCACGAACGCGCGGACAGCGTCGATGGTGTCGGCCTCGGTGGGAGTCTTGTCGTCGCGGTAGCGGACCACGCGGGCGAACCGCAGCGCGACGCCGCCGGGATACCGGGTCGAGCGCTGCACGCCGTCGAAGGCGATCTCGACGACCTGCTCCGGACGGACGTGCACCACATAGCCGTCCGTCGGGCCGTCTGCGAGTCCGAGGAACCGCTCGGTCTGCCAAGCGAGCATCGCGTCGGTCATGCCCTTGAACGTCTTGCCCAGCATGACGAATCCCCCGGTCTCGGGGTCGAGGGCGCCGAGGTGGATGTTGGACAGCTTGCCCGCGCGGCGCCCGGAACCCCACTCGACGGCGAGCACGACCAGGTCCAGCGTGTGCACCGGTTTGATCTTCAGCCAGCCCGCGCCGCGGCGTCCGGCCTCGTAGGGCGCGGTCAGCGACTTGGCCATCACACCTTCGTGCCCGGCGGCGAGCGTGGCGTCCAGGAACGCCTGCGCCGCGGCCGGGTCTTCGGTGACCAGCCGGTCCACTCGTGCCGACGCGGGGACGATACCGTCGAGGATCTCCAGCCGCTCGGACGTCGGCCGGTCGATCAGATCGAAGCCGTCCAGGTGCAGCAGGTCGAAGACGAAGGCACGGATGGGCTGCGCCGCCACGGCCGCGGCAACGTCGACCTTGCGCCCGAAGCGGGCCGCCGTCACCTGGAAGGGCTGGGGCCGCCCGTCCGGGCGCAGGGCGATCGCCTCGCCGTCGGCCACGAGGGTGCGGACCGGCAGCGCCAGCACCGCCTCGACCACCTCCGGCAGCCGCGCGGTCACGTCATCCAGCGAGCGGGTGAAGATCCCGACGTCGGCGCCGTCGCGGTGGATCTGCACGCGGGCGCCGTCCAGCTTCGCCTCGAACGCGGCACGCTCGCCGAGGCGACTCAGCGCGTCCCCGACCGAAGACGCGGTCTGGGCCAGCATCGGCCCGACCGGGCGGCCCACCTGCAAACGGAACCGCGCCAGGGCCTCTGCCCCGCCGGCGAGTGCCGCGGCCGCGACGGACGGCAGGTCACCGCCGAGCATGGCCGCGCGCCGGACCTCCGCGGCCGGGACCGCGGCCGCCTTCGCGATCGCGTCGCTCATGACCCCGAGCAGCGCTCCCTGGCGCAGCTCACCGCCGAGCAGGCGGCGCAGGAACACCTGCTCCTCGGCTGTCGCGGCGCCGAACAGCTCGGCCAGCTGGGACGCGCGGCGCGCCTGCGAGCCAGCGCCGGACGTGGCGCCGATCGCGCTGAAGATCGCGTCGACGCCGGCAACCGTGAGCCGGGCCTGCTCAGCGGCCGGTGGCAGCGAGCGCAGAGACGCCCAGCCCACGCCGATCTGGCGCTGCGGCAGCTCGCCGGACAGCCAGGACACAACGGTCGCGACGTCGTCGGGCCGCGTCGCGCGCAGCAGGTCGGCGATGCGCGCCGCCTTGGCCAGCCGCGAGGAGGTGGCCCCGACGTCCGCGGACGCGGCCGCCACGTCGGCCAGCGCCGTCCCGTGACCTTGATGCCCCGGTGCAGTCATAGCTGCATCCGACCATCAAGATCCGACTGCGTCAGCAGTTCGACAGCAGCCGGTCCAGGACGCGGACACCGAACTTGAGCCCGTCCACCGGCACCCGCTCGTCGATGCCGTGGAACAGCGACGTGAAGTCCAGCTCGGCGGGCAGCAGCAGCGGCGAGAAGCCGAAGCAGCGCATGCCCAGTGTGGAGAACGACTTCGCGTCCGTGCCGCCGCTCATCATGTACGGCAGCGGCCGGGCGCCCGGGTCCTCGGCCCGCAACGCGGCGGACATGGCGTCCACCAGCGGGCCGTCGAAGCCGGTCTCCACCGCGATGTCCTGCACGATCGTCTCGCGGACGACGCCGTCGCCGGCGAGCTCGTCGATGGTGTCGAGCAGCGCCTGTTCCTGGCCGGGCAGGAAGCGGCAGTCGATCGTCGCCTCGGCCGAGGACGGGATCACGTTGGACTTGTAGCCGGCTTGCAGCATGGTCGGGTTCGCCGTGTTGCGGATCGTCGCGCCGATCATCCGCGCAGCTGGACCGAGCTTGGGCAGCCAGGTCTGCACGTCGTCCGGGTCGAGGTCCGTGCCGGTCAGCTCGGCCAGTCCTTCGATCGTGGCGCGGACGGTGTCGGTCATGACGACCGGGAACTCGTGCGCCCCGATCCGCGACACCGCCGCGGCCAGCCGGGTCACGGCGTTGTCGTCGTGCACCATCGAGCCGTGCCCCGGCCGCCCCGACGCGCGCAGCCGTAGCCAGTTGATGCCCTTCTCGGCCGTCTGGATCAGGTATGCGCGGGCGCTGTCGCCGAGCGAGACGGAGAAGCCGCCCACCTCGCTGATGGCCTCCGTGCAATCGGCGAACAGGTCCGCGTGATGGTCGACCAGGTAGTGCGCGCCCTCGCGCCCGCCGGCCTCCTCGTCCGAGACGAACGCCAGCACGATGTCGCGCGGGGGCTTGCGGCCGGTGCGCATCCAGTCGCGCACCAGGGCGAGCACCATCGCGTCCATGTCCTTCATGTCGACCGTGCCACGTCCCCACACGTAGCCGTCGCGGACCTCGCCGCCGAACGGGTCCACCGACCATTCGCTGGCCTCGGCGGGGACGACGTCCAGGTGCCCGTGGATCAGCAGCGGCGGCCGGCTCGGGTCACTGCCCTCGACCCGCGCCACCGTGGACGCCCGGCCGGGCGCGGCCTCGATGATCTGGGACGAGACACCGACCTCGTCGAGCTTCGCGGCCACCCACTCGGCGGCCGGCCGCTCCGGATGGGTGGGGTTGGACGTGTTGATGCGGACGAGGTCACTCAGCAGCGTGACTGCCTCGTCCTGGGCAGCGGTGCTCGCGGTGGGGGCTTCGGTCATGTGTCGTTCCTACACCAGCCGCCGGGCGCGGCCGGTCAGCGTGCGCGACGACCGCGGTAACCCGCGCCCAGGACCATGAAGACGACCGCGATCGCGAACAGGGCGACCGCCGCGAACAACACCCACCCGCTCGGCGCGCTGGTCAGCGAGACCGGGACCACGTGCCCGGCGATCGGGCTGCTGGGCTGCTGTGTCGGCTGCGGCCGTGTCGTCGGCACGACCGTGCGGGACGGGATCGAGACCAGCGACGGGAGGTCCGCAGGCGCCGGCAGGGCACGTCCCAGCGTGTGGTGCGCGCTGGTGGACGGCGTGCTGCCGGCGGGCGTGCCCGCTGGGGCCGTCGGCTGGTGTGACGAGGACGGCCCGGCGGGCGATCCCGGTGCGGACGGCACGCTCGAACCGCCGCCCGGAGTGTTCGTCGGGGGCGGCGAGGACGGTGGCGAGGATGGCGGCGGCGACGAGGAGTGTCCCCGGCCGATCAGCTGCCCCAGGCCGTGTGTCGTGCCGCCGATCAGGCCGGTGACGCCGGAGATCGTCCCGTTCACCAGCGAGGTCAGACCGCCCAGCAGACCGCCCAGCAACCCCTGGTTCTGCTGCTGCGGCGGGGTCGACGACTGGAAGGCAGTCACCTTCGCTCCCCGAGCCGCCCCGAGGCCGTGGTGGTGCGCGGGCCCGAGGTTGTGCCGCTCGCCTACGGGGTGGTGCCGGTCTGCCTGGCGGTGGTCCGTCCGGCTGTGCCCGGACCGAGCGCCGTGGGACCGGTCGGACCGGTGAACCACGTGCCGGGTCGCTCCGTGGGTGTGGTGCCTGGCGCCCTTCGCGTGCCGTGTACTGGTGGGCGTCCACGCGGAGTGCGTGCGCGCCCGCCCGGCCGGCGGCGTCAGAGCCGCAGTGAGCCCGCCGACGCTGGTGCTAACGACACTCAGCGTGCTGCCGACTGTATTGCCGAGTAGGCCCAGCGAAGCGGGCGAAGATCCGGTATCGGCAGAGGCCGCCGGAGCGAACCCGAACATGGCGCTCAGTGCCAGACCGGCGATCCCGGTCAGCACCGTGCCACGCACGCGGGCGCTGGGCATGCTCTCCACCCCTGTTCGGTGATTGGCAGAAAAACCGTCCGGCGGATCGCAACACGCCACTCCCCGTCGTGACCAGCACATGTTAGCTCTACGTGAGCTATCCCGATAGTTGAAGTGACGGAGTCGGCGTGTCGCGCCGCCGGACCGCGCGGAACCGGGGTCCGGGGGCGGCGCCCGGCGCCGTCCGGGACGCACTGGGCGTGGTCGGGGCCATCGGTGACGATGGGCTAAACTCGCCGATGCACTCGTCCGGGTGGCGGAATGGCAGACGCGCTAGCTTGAGGTGCTAGTGCCCTTTATCGGGCGTGGGGGTTCAAGTCCCCCCTCGGACACCAGATGTGAGTCGGAGGCTCCGAAATCGGGGCCTCCGATCGTTTCTTCGCCTGATCGACAGCGGCCCCCTTTGACATAGCAAATCGCACATTCCTATGGTCGGAGAGAGGGTGCCGCGCCGCCGACGTCTCGCCGCCGGGCACTCGCCGCGAGAGGAACTCGCGTTTGCGCCGCCGGTCGGAGCCGCATGCGTACTCTGTTCGTCCATCCCAGTGCCCTGCTGTATTCGGAGATCTTCCTGCGCCTCGAGCCACTCGGCGTCGAGCGCGTGGCAGCCGCCGCCCGTGCCGCCGGCCACGACGTGCGCCTGATCGACCTGCAGGTGTTCAAACACCAGGATCTCTATCGCGAACTGGCCGAGTTCGAGCCCGAGGCGGTCGGCTTCGGGCTCAACTACCTGGCCAACGTCCCCGAGGTGATCGATCTCGCTCGGGAGATCAAACGCCGGCACCCGTCCTGCTACGTATTCGTCGGCGGGCACTCGGTGTCCTTCATCGGCAAGCACGTGCTCGAACAGGCCGACGGCGCCATCGACGCGGTGGTGCGCGGCGAGGGCGAGGTCGGCGTCCCCGCGATGCTGGACGCGATCAAGGACGGCGGCGCCAACGAGGTACCCGGCCTGGTGACCCTGGACGGCGACGGCGCACCGCCGAAGCTGATGGACAGCATCGACGAACCGCGGCCGGCGCGTGATCTCGCCCGGCGACGGAACAAGTACTTCATCGGCGTGCTGGACCCGGCCGCGTCGATCGAGTTCACCCGCGGCTGCCCGTGGGACTGCTCGTTCTGCTCGGCGTGGACGTTCTACGGACGCAACTACCGGCGCGCCACCCCCGAGGCCGCGGCCGAGGAGATCGCGTCCATCGACGAGCACGGCATCTTCATCGTGGACGACGTCGCGTTCATCAAACCCGAACACGGCGACGCGATCGCGTCCGAACTGGAGAAGCGCCGGATCCACAAGGAGTACTACCTCGAGACGCGGGCGGACGTGCTGCTGCGCAACACCGAGGTCTTCGCGCGGTGGCGCCGGCTCGGCCTCAACTACATGTTCCTCGGGATGGAGGCGCTGGACGAACAGGGGCTGGACCTGTTCCGCAAGCGGGTCAGCCCGGACGAGAACATGAAGGCGCTCGAGGTCGCGCGCAAGATCGGGCTCACCGTCGCGATCAACCTGATCGTCGATCCGCAGTGGGACGTGCGCCAGTTCGAGCTGGTCCGCGAGTGGGCGCTCTCGGTGCCGGAGATCGTCCACCTCACGGTGATGACGCCGTACCCGGGCACCGAGATCTGGCACACCGAGTCGCGCAAGCTGACCACGCGCGACTACCGGCTGTTCGACATCCAGCACGCCGTGCTGCCCACGAAGCTGCCGCTGGACGAGTTCTATCGCCAACTCGTCAAGACCCAGTCGGTGATCGCGCGCAAGCACCTCGGCGTCGCCGCGGTCGCGCAGACGTTCGGCATCATGGCGCGGCAACTGCTACGAGGACAGACCAACTTCAGCAAGATGATCTGGAAGTTCAACAGCGTCTACAACGCCGGCCGCCAGCTGCACGACCACGCCGAGCCGGTGCACTACGAGCTGCCCGTGCCCGAGCACCACGACGTCGGGCCGCGTGATCGCCGCGCGCTGTACATCCACACCAAGCAGCCCGCGCATCACGCTTCAGGCGTCGAGCCCGCCTGAAGCCGATCGATCAGAGTCGGCGGGTCGCCAACTGGTAGACCTGCCGACGCTCGCTGCCCGTCCGGTGCGGATAGGCCGTCACCAGCCGCGAGAAGCGCAAGTGCTTGCCGACCCGCACCGGATGGTCGAGCCGGAACACCATCCGGACGTGGCCCCACTTGCCACGCGCACAGTCCGGGTCGCACTTGTTGAACCACAGCGTGGCGGTGCCGGTCGCGGCGTCCCTGGTCCAGGTGCGGTAGTTGAAGTCCTTGACCACCGTGTTCCCGTCGCCGCACGCCACGATCAGCGTGTGCGGCTTGTACCGCGCGTGCAGGCAGTCGGCGAGCACGAGCGTCGCGTGCGGGTGCGACGCGGTCACGGTGACGGCGTTCGCGACCGGCACCGCGCCGAACGCGGTCAGCAGCAGGAGTACGGCGACGAGCAGGCGCTTGAACACGTTCGGTCCCCCATGGTTGGTGAGTTGTTGCGGAGCATCTCACCACCTGACGCGAACGGCGGCCGAAACGTTGCGCCCAGCTACAGCGTGGCGCTGTTCGAGCCGGACGCCGTCACCTTGCCGTTCACCGGACCGGTCGTGAACACATACTTGCCGTGCTCGACCTGCATCGGACCGGAGCCGTCCACGTCGCCGGGCACCACTGCGAGCCGGCTGCGCGGCACCTGCACCGTGACCGTGCGCGACGCACCCGCGTCCAGGTCGACCCGGGTGAAGCCGACGAGCCGCTTGGCCGGGACGAGCACCGGGCTGACCGGCTGGGACACGTACACCGGCACGACCACCGCGCCGGACCGGTTGCCGGTGTTCTGCACGGACACCCGCACGCTCAGCCCGGCGCGTCCGGCATCGACGCCGGTCACCTGCGAGGTGAATGACGTGTACGACAGCCCGAAGCCGAACGGGTAGGCCGGGTCGTAGACGGGACCGTTGCCGTTGTAGGTCGTCGGCAGCGTCTGGTCGCGGTAGTCGTTCGGCTGGTCCGTCGCCCGCTTCGGCCAGGTCACCGGCAGCACACCTGACGGATCCGTCTTGCCGTACAGGACGTCCGCGACGCCGTCGCCGCCCTCGGTACCCGGTCGCCAGGCCATCAGGAGGCCGTCGGCCGTACCGGCGGTACCGAGCACGTCGGGCCGGTCGTCGATCAACACGACCACAACCGGCTTGCCGGTCGCCTGCAGCGCACTCACCAGGGCCTGCTGGTCCGCGGGCAGCGTCGGGTCGCGCTGGTCGTTCGGGCCCTCGGCACCGGGTCCGCGTCCCAGCACCACGACGGCCGCGTCCGCGGAGCCGAGCGCCGCGACCGCGTCCGACTGGCTGGCCGCGTAGGTGACGTTGTCCCCGCCCGCGTTCTGCAGGCCCTTGAGCACGGTGACCGCCTGCTCGGCGCTGCCGGCCGGCACACCCTGCCAGCCGACGCTCCAGCCGCCGAGCGTGTCGGCCACCGAGTCCGCCGCCGGCCCGGTCACGACGAGCTTCTCGGACGGCGTGAACGGAAGCGCCCCGTTCTCGTTGCGCAGCAGCACGCTGGACTCGGCAGCGGCGCGGCGGGCCAGATCGGTGTCCGCACCCAGGATCTGGTTCGCCTTGGACGCGTCCACGTACGGGTGCTCGAACAGGCCGAGCCGCAGCTTCATCAGCAGCACCCGCTCGGCCGCCTGGGCGATGCGCCGGCGGCTGATCAGGTGATCGTGTACCGCGGCCGTCATGTTCTGCACGAACGAGTCGGCGTTGTACGGCTCCATCACCTCGTCGACGCCGGCGTTCACCGCCATCGCGAGCGCGTGCTCGTAGTCCGGCGCGACGTGATAGCTGGAGGCCAGCGCCGCGACGTCCGCCCAGTCGCTGATCACGACGCCGGTGAAGCCCAGTTGGTGCCGCAGCACGTCCGTCAGCAGGTAGTGCGAGGCGTGCGCGGGGATCCCGTTCACCGAGCCGGAGTCGACCATCACCGACAGCGCGCCGGCGTGTACCGCCGCCGCATACGACGGCAACTGGTTCTCCTCGAACGACCGCAGCGACATGTCGGTGGGCGTCCGGTCCAGCCCGCTGTCGGACGCGCCGTAACCGGCGAAGTGCTTCACGGTGGCGGCCACCTCACCGCTCGCCTGCAGCCCTTGTACGGCGGACGCGGCCAGCGTCCCGCTGAGCACCGGATCCTCGCCGAAGGACTCGGAGTACCGGCCCCAGCGCGTGTTCGTGGCGACGTCGGCGACCGGCGCGAACGCCCAGCGCACGTTCGTCGCGGCCGCGGCCTTCCCGGCGGACGTCTGCACCTGCTGCACCAGCGCCGGGTCGAACGTCGCGCCGAGCCCGATCTGCTGCGGGAACAGCGTCGTCCCGACGACGTCGTTGTGGCCGTGCACGACGTCAGCGCCGTAGATGATCGGGATGTGCAGCCGGCTGTGCTCGATCGCGTACTTCTCCAGCGCGTTGATCTGCTCGGCCCAGGTCTGCGGGGTGTTCGGCAGCGCACCCTCGCCGGGGACGTCACCACCGCCGGACAGGATCGAGCCGGCGGCGTCGGTGACCAGCACCTGATGCTCGCAACCGGTGTTGATCGGCCCCGGCGTGTAACCGCCGCAGTCGCCGTAGAGCTTGCCGACCTGGATCTGCAGCATCTGCCCGATCTGCTCGCCGAGTGTCATCCGGTGCACGAGGTCCGCTGCGCGTGCCTGCGGTGCGGCGTGTGCGTCGCGGTAGAGCGGGCCGGCCGCGTTCGCGCTGGTGGCGGTCACCGCGATCGTGGCACCGGCTACGACGAGCGCGCCGGCGGCGGCGATGATGCTCCGGCGGCGGACGGACGTGGGAACGCGCATGGGGACCTCCGAAGCTCCGCCCGGCATAGGTCGCTATGTCGGATATCGACGATTAGCTCCGTAAGGTGCTCTCCTCGGATTTGTTTGTCAACCGACCAAATGCGACGGACCGACCGCCGCCTGCCGCGCGGCAGGCCTGCCTTAGGGTCGCCAAGCACGGATCACGCGAAGGAGCAGCGCATGCAATTGTCGGCGGAGACCTCGTGGCTCGGCGGGTTCGCCGAGGCGAACGGGTTCACGATGCCCGAGGCAACCGGTGATCGGGTCGTCCTGCAGTGGGAGGTCACCGAGGCGCACCACCAGCCGTACGGGATCGTGCACGGCGGGGTCTACTGCGCGGCGGTCGAGTCCGCGGGCAGCATTGCCGGCGCGCTGTGGTTCGGCGATCGCGGCAAGGTGGTCGGCGTCAACAACAGCACCGACTTCCTGCGCGCGGTGAACTCCGGGCGGCTGACGGCGACGGCCACTCCGATCCACCGCGGCCGCAGCCAGCAACTGTGGCAGGTGGCCATCACCGACGAGCAGGAGCGGCTCGTCGCGCGCGGCCAGGTGCGGCTGCAGAACCTGACGACCTGACGCGCTGTTCGCGCGCCGGCCTCAGGACAAGTCGGCGGCGCTGATCGGTTCACGGCCGGGGGGCTGCCGCGGCCGCTCCGTCTGCGGCTCGACCGGCTCCAGCTTCCGGTGCTCGGTCGAACCCGGGCTGAGCCTGATCGGCGCGCCGCAGTGCAGGATGTCCACGCCGTCCTCGGCCTCGCGGTCGAGTGAGTAGGCGACCCCGTCCGGTTCGATCGTCACCGTGATCGGCGCGAGGCGCCAGCGCAGCGCGAACCGTAGCCGCTTCCACCCGGGCGGCAGCTGCGGGTGGAAGGACAACTGCCCGCCGTGGTCGCGCATCCCGCCGAAGCCGGCCACTAGCGCCAGCCATGTTCCGGCCAGCGAGGCGATGTGCAGGCCGTTGCGGGTGTTGTGCTGCAGGTCGTGCAGGTCCATCAACGCCGCTTCGGCGAGGTAGTCGGCGGCGAGTTCGCGCTGGCCCACCTCCGCGGCGATGATCGCCTGCGTGCACGCGGACAGTGACGAGTCGCGGACGGTCAACGGCTCGTAGTACGCGAATGCGCGGGCCTTCTGCTCGGCCGTGAACGCGTCACCGCACCAATGCAGCGCAAGCAACAGGTCGGCCTGCTTGACGACCTGGCGCCGGTACAGGTCGAAGTACGGCGCGTGCAGCAGCAGCGGGTACTCCCCCTCCCGGTCGCTGCGCTCGAAGTCCCACAGCTCGTGATCGGTGAACCCACGGTCCTGCTGGTGGACGCCGCGCCGCTCGTCGTACGCGACGGCGACGGCTCCGGCGGCGGCCCGCCAGGCGGCGATCTCATGGGCGTCGACGTCCAGCGCGCGTGCCTCGTCGGGCCACCTTTCGGCGGCGTCGGCGGCACCGGACAGATTCCGTGCCGCCATCAGGTTCGTGTACACGTTGTCATCGACGACGGCGCTGTACTCGTCCGGCCCGGTGATGCCGTCGATGTGGAAGTGACCGTCCGCGCCGAGGTAACCCAGCGAGCGCCACAGCCGCGCGGTCTCGACCAGCACCGGCAGCGCATGCGCGCGCTCGAAGTCCGCGTCACCCGTCCATTCCACGTAACGCATCGCCGCCACCGCGATGTCGGCGTTGATGTGCATCGCCGCGGCGCCAGCCGGCCAGTAACCCGAACACTCCTGCCCGCGGATCGTGCGCCACGGGAACGCCGCGCCTTGCAGGTGCAGCGTCTTCGCACGTTCGCGCGCGAGGTCGAGGGTAGAGGCGCGCCAGCGCAGCGCGTCCGCGGCCGCGTGCGGGGCGGTTGCCGTCAGCACCGGGAGCACGAACGCCTCGGTGTCCCAGAACGCGTGCCCGTCGTAGCCGGGACCGGTAAGGCCCTTGGCGGGTATGGCCCGCCGCTCGGCGCGTGTTGCGGCCTGGAAGGTGTGGAACAGCGCGAACCGCACGGCCTGTTGGACGGCCGGCGCGCCGTCGATCTCGACGTCCGCGCCCTGCCAGAACACCTCCATCGCGGCCCGCTGGCTCTCCAGCAGCGTCTGCCAGCCCGCGTGCTTGGCTGCGATGAGTGCCGCCTCGACCTGGTCACGCAGGGCGGGGACGGAACGTTGACCCGACCAGCCGTACGCAACGAACTTCGTCAGTGCGAGAGTTTCGCCCGGTTGCAAAAGGTGATTCACGCTCAGCCGCGCCCAGTCCTCGTGCACCGCGAGCTCGCTGCCGAAGCCGTGCTCGGCATCCACCACGTGATCCATCCCGGCGGCCACCTGCAGCTTGCTGGACGCCGTCCGGTGCATCAGCAGGGCGCGCGTGCCGGTGCCGCCGTGCTCGACCGCGTGCAGCGGGTTGTCCAGCATCGCGGCCACGCGCGGGTCGCCCGACTGCGCGGGAAGTTGCTCGTTTGCGACCAGTTCGGACTGCACGACGACCCGTGCCTCGTCGTCCAGCGCCTCCACCTCGTAGTGGATGCCCAGAATCGAGCGCTGCGCCAGCGACACCAACCGGGTGGTGCGCAGGCGGATCCGCTGCCCGGACGGCGACACCCACTCGACGGTGCGGTGCAGCACGCCCGCACGCAGGTCGAGAACCCGCTCGTGATGGCGGATCTCGCCGTAGCGCAGGTCGAACGGTTCGTCGTCGACCAGCAGGCGGATCAGCTTGCCGTTGGTGACGTTCAGGACGGTCTGGCCGGTCTCGGGGAACCCGTACCCGGCCTCCGCGTACGGCAGCGGGCGCACCTCGTAGAACGAGTTCAGGTACGTGCCGGGCAGCCCGTTCGGGTCGCCTTCGTCGAGGTTGCCACGGACGCCGATGTGCCCGTTGGACAAGGCGAAAAGCGACTCAGACTGCGCGAGGACGGACGTGTCCAGACCCACTTCGCGGATCTGCCACGGATCGACCGGGAAGTGCGGATGGGAGATCAAATCAGTTCACCCAGGTCGGTGACGACGACGTCCGCGCCGTGCTCGCTCAACGCCGTGCCGTGGGCGTCGTCGAGGCGGTTGACGCCGACGACGAAGCCGAACCGGCCGTCGCGTCCTGCCTGCACGCCGGCGAGCGCGTCCTCGAAGACGACGGCCGAGTCCGGTGGTACCCCGAACAGTCCGGCGCCGGCGAGGAACGAGTCCGGTGCCGGCTTGCCGCGCAGTCCGTGTTCGCGGATGGTGACGCCGTCGACGCGCCCCTCGACGAGGTCTTCGAGCCCGGTGACGTGCAGGACGTCGGCCGTGTTCGCGCTCGAGGAGACGACTGCGCGCCGAAGCCCCGCGTCCCGCGCGGCTTCGAGATACCGTCGCGAGCCCTCGTACACGCGCACGCCGTCGCGGTGGATGCGCGCCAGCAGCAGCTCGTTCTTGCGGTTGCCGACGCCGTGCACCGTGTCCGAGCCGGGGGCGTCGTCGGCGTCTCCCTCGGGCAGCGTGATGCCTCGCGACGACAGGAAGTCACGCACCCCGTCGGCGCGCGGCTTGCCGTCCACGTAGTCGTCGTAGTCGTCCTCGGTGAACTCCGGCAGGCCACGCGCGGCGAGCAGCGGGTCGAACGTCTCCTTCCACGCGGCGCGATGCACGGACGCGGTGTCGGTCAGCACTCCGTCGAGGTCGAACAGGCAGGTCGAGATCTTCTCCGGTAGTCCGAGCATGCGTTCACCCTTCCCGATGGGTATCGCTGCCGAACGTATCGAGCACCGCCGGAGGGCGCCATAACGTCGGGAAGTAGGGTCGGATGTGAAGCCGAAAGAGGGGAAGCGTCCGCGATGACCGATGCTGCTGTATTCACCCCGCCGGAGGGCACACCACTTGAGCTTCCGGTGCGGGAGGCGACCGAGGGATCCTCGGGCGCGAACATCAGCAAGCTGCTGTCGAACACGGGTCTGGTCACCTACGACCCAGGGTTTGCGAACACCGCGTCCTGCACCTCCGCGATCACCTATATCGACGGTGAGGCGGGGATCCTGCGGTACCGCGGCTATCCCATCGATGAGCTGGCGACCGGCTCGACGTTCCTGGAGACCAGCTACTTGCTGATCTACGGCGAGCTGCCGACGCAGTCCGAGCTCGAGGAGTTCGAGGGCAAGATCCGCCGCCACACGCTGCTGCACGAGGACCTGAAGCGGTTCTTCGACGGCTTCCCCCGCGACGCGCACCCGATGCCGGTGCTGTCGTCGGCGGTGTCGGCGCTGTCGACGTTCTACCAGGACTCGCACAACCCGTTCGACGCCGAACAGGTCGAGCTGTCGACGGTGCGGCTGCTCGCGAAGCTCCCGACCATCGCCGCGTACGCGTACAAGAAGTCGATGGGCCAGCCGTTCCTGTACCCGGACAACTCGCTGAGCCTGGTCGAGAACTTCCTGCGCATGACGTTCGGCCTGCCTGCCGAGCCGTACGAGCCGGACCCGGTGATCGTCCGCGCGCTCGACATGCTATTCATCCTGCACGCGGACCACGAGCAGAACTGCTCGACGTCCACGGTGCGCCTTGTCGGCTCGTCGCAGGCGAACCTGTTCGCGTCCGTCTCGGCCGGCATCAACGCGCTGTTCGGTCCGCTGCACGGCGGAGCGAACCAGTCGGTGCTGGAGATGCTGGAGTCGATCCGCGACAGCGGTGGCGACGTAAACTCCTTTGTGCAGAAGGTGAAGAACCGCGAAGCCGGCGTCAAGCTGATGGGGTTCGGGCATCGGGTCTACAAGAACTACGACCCGCGCGCGGCGATCGTGAAGAAGACCGCGGACGAGATCCTGACCGGTCTCGGCAAGCGCGACGATTTGCTCGACATCGCGCTGGAACTCGAGGGCGTCGCGCTGTCGGACGACTACTTCGTCGAGCGCAAGCTCTACCCGAACGTGGACTTCTACACCGGCCTGCTGTACCGCGCGATGGGCTTCCCGACCAAGATGTTCACCGTGCTGTTCGCGATCGGGCGGCTGCCCGGCTGGATCGCGCAGTGGCACGAGATGATCAACGACAGCGAGACCCGCATCGGCCGGCCACGGCAGCTGTACACGGGCGCCCCGCAGCGGTCCTTCGTCCCCGTCGAGAAGCGGTAGCGGCGATAGCCTGGCCGCATGGCGTACTACCAGTCGCACGGCGCCGTCCCCCCGAAGCGGCACACCCAGCTGCGCGGGCCCGACGGCGGCCTGTACTACGAAGAGCTGATGGGCGAGGAGGGCTTCACCGCCGACTCCTCGCTCCTCTACCACCGGCAGATCCCGTCCGCGCTTATCGACGCGCGCCCGTGGGAACTGCCGGACCAGACCACGGTGCCGAACGAGCCATTGCTCCCCCGGCACCTGAAGTTGCACGAGCTGTTCGCGTCCGAGGCGCCCGCTGTGGACGCGGTGACGGGGCGCCGGCTCGTGCTCGGCAACGACGATGTCCGGATCCACTACGTCGTCGCGACCGAGCCGTCGCCGCTCTACCGCAACGCGATCGGCGACGAGTGCGTGTACGTGGAAGCCGGGTCGGCGACCGTCGAGACCGTGTTCGGCCCGCTCACGGCGACCGAGGGCGACTACGTTGTGATGCCGCGGGCCACTACGCACCGCTGGGTGCCGACGGGTTCGCAGCCGTTGCGCGCGTACTGCATCGAGGCGAACTCGCACATAACGCCCGCGCGCCGTTACCTGTCGCGCTTCGGGCAGCTGCTCGAGCACGCGCCGTTCTGCGAGCGCGACCTGCACGGCCCGGGCGACCCGGTCGTCGTCGACGAGTCCGACGTCGAGGTGTACCTCAAGCACCGCGGCTCCGGGCCGTCCGGGATCGCCGGCACGATCCACACGGTGCCGCACCACCCGTTCGACGTGGTCGGCTGGGACGGCTGCCTGTACCCCTACACGTTCAACGTCGCGGACTTCATGCCGATCACCGGCAAGGTGCACCAGCCGCCGCCCGCCCATCAGGTCTTCGAGGGAAACAACTTCGTCATCTGCAACTTCGTCCCGCGCAAGGTCGACTACCACGAGCTGTCGATCCCGGTGCCGTACTACCACTCGAACGTGGACTCGGACGAGGTCATGTTCTACTGCGGCGGCGACTACGAGGCGCGCAAGGGCTCCGGCATCGGGCTGGGCTCGGTCAGCCTGCACCCGGGCGGCCATTCGCACGGACCGCAGCCGGGCGCGTACGAGCGCTCGATCGGCGTCGAATTCTTCGACGAACTGGCCGTCATGGTCGACACGTTCCGTCCGCTGCGGCTCGGCGAGGGCGGCCGCGCGAGCGACGACGGCCGCTACGCGTGGACGTGGTCCGGACGGGGCCCGGGTGCCTGACACCGCACCGGCCGACGACCTGTTCGACGGGCTGTTCGACGACGCTGCGATCTTCCCGCCGGGCAACGCGCCGATGGCCGACGCCGTACGCGCGCACGCCGAGCATCGTGACGCCTGGTACGCCCCGTCCGTCGGCCCGTTCGTGTGCACGGTGTCCCGGCTGGACGAACTGGGGGCCGAACTCGGCACGCGCGAGGCGGCCGTCGACCTGTCGCTGACCGTTCCCGATGGCATTGCCGCGCTGCAGCACGGCATCCGAGCCGCCCTCGACACCCCAGGGGTGCGCCTGTGCGCGATCGAAGTGCCGCTCGGCGATTTCGGCCCGGACCAGGTGCGGCACGCTTGTGGCGCGTACGGCGAGCTGCAGCTGCCCTGCTACGTCGAGGTGCCGGTGGCGCGCGTGGACACCGATCTTGCCAGCGCGATCGCCGCAGCCGGGTTGCGGCTGAAGCTGCGCACCGGCGGCACGACGCCCGCGGCCTTCCCCGGCGAGGACGATCTCGCCGGTGCCCTCGTCGCGGCCGTTCGCGCCGACGTCACGTTCAAGTGCACGGCCGGTCTGCACAACGCGGTCCGCCACCGCGACGCGCAAACGGGATTCGAGCACCACGGGTTCCTGAACGTGCTGCTCGCGACCGCGGCGGCGCGCAGCGGGGCCCAGCGGGACTACGTCGCCGCCCTGCTGGCCGAGCACGACACCGTGACCGTCGCCGGGCGGGTGCGCGCACTCGATGCCTCGGCTGCCGCCGGAGCCCGCCGCGCCTTCACCTCGTTCGG
>DASTXN010000100.1:0-22721 GCA_035765515.1 Jatrophihabitantaceae bacterium
CAGGCCGGATGAGCCCAGCGCGATGAGCACGTCGCCGACGCGCACTCGCTCGGCACCCAGGACCGCGTCGGCGTTCACCACGCCGACCCCGGTGCCGGAGACGTCGTACTCGTCCGGACGCATCAGGCCCGGGTGCTCGGCGGTCTCGCCGCCGATCAGCGCGCAGCCGGCCTGCACGCAGCCCTCGGCGATGCCTGCGACGATCTGCGCGATCTTCTCCGGGACGACCTTGCCGGTGGCGATGTAGTCGGACAGGAACAGCGGTTCGGCGCCCACGACCACCAGATCGTCCACGACCATGGCGACGAGGTCGATGCCGATCGTGTCGTGCCGATCGGTGGCCTGCGCGATCGCGATCTTGGTGCCGACGCCGTCCGTCGAGCTGGCCAGGATCGGTCGCGGGTACTTGGCGAGGTCCAGCTGGAACAGTCCGGCGAACCCGCCCAGCCCGCCGAGAACCTCGGCCCGTCCGGTGCGCTTGACCTGGGCCTTCATCAGCTCGACGGCCCGGTCGCCGGCCGCGATGTCGACGCCGGCCTGTGCGTACGAGCTCACTGCTGGCCTCCCAGCTGGCAGACACGCCGCGCGAGGACCTGCTGCGGGGCCAACAATGGCTGGGTCACGGTCGGGTCAGGGCGTCTTCGGCGGCCCAGCCGGCGGCGTGTTCCGGCTCGCGACCGAGGGGTTCGCTACCTGCGACGGCCCGCTCGATGCCCTCCAGGACGTGCTTGCCGACGACCTCGGGCAGCGGGATGGGGTACTCGCCGTCGAAGCAGGCCCGGCACAGCCGCGTCTTGGGCTGCTCGGTCGCGGCGATCATGCTCTCCAGCGACACGTAGCCGAGCGAGTCGGCACCGATCGAGGCGCGGATCCCGTCGTCGTCCAGACCGTTGGCCACGAGCTCGGCCTTGGACGCGAAGTCGATGCCGTAGAAGCACGGCCACTTCACCGGGGGTGCGGAGATGCGCACGTGCACCTCCAGCGCGCCGGCCTCGCGCAGCATCCGGACCAGCGCGCGCTGGGTATTGCCGCGGACGATCGTGTCGTCGACGACCACCAGCCGCTTGCCGCGGATCACGTCGCGCAGCGGGTTGAGCTTGAGCCGGATGCCGAGCTGGCGGATCGTCTGCGACGGCTGGATGAACGTCCGTCCGACGTACGAGTTCTTCACCAGGCCCAGGCCGTACGGGATGCCCGACTCCTCGGCGTACCCGATCGCGGCCGGCGTGCCGGACTCGGGCACCGGGATCACCAGGTCGGCGTCGGCCGGGTGCTCGCGCGCGAGCCGGCGACCCAGCTCGACGCGCGCGGAGTGCACGCTGCGGCCGGCGATCGTGGTGTCCGGACGCGCCAGGTAGACGTACTCGAACACGCAGCCCTTGGGCTCGGGCGCGGCGAAGTGCTGCGAGCGCAGGCCCTCGCTGTCGACCGCAACGAGCTCGCCCGGCTCGATCTCGCGGACGAACGAGGCGCCGACGATGTCCAGCGCGGCCGTCTCAGACGTGATCACCCAACCGCGCTCGAGGCGGCCGAGCACCAGCGGACGGACGCCCTGCGGGTCGCGCGCGGCGTACAGCGTGTGCTCGTCCATGAAGACGAGCGAGTACGCGCCACGCAGCGTGGGCAGGACGTCCATCGCGGCCTGCTCGACGCTGACATCCGGTCGGCCCGCAAGCATCGCGGTGAGCAGGTCCGAGTCGGTCGTCGCGCCGAGGCCACCACCGAGGATGCCCTCCCCGCGGGCCTGCGCGAACAGCTCTGCGGTGTTCACCAGGTTGCCGTTGTGGCCGAGCGCCAGGCTGCCGGTGGGCGTGGTCCGGAAGCTCGGCTGCGAGTTCTCCCATGTGGTCGAGCCGGTCGTCGAGTAGCGGGTGTGCCCGACTGCGATGTGGCCCTGCAGGGTGGCCAGCGTGGCCTCGTCGAACACCTGGCTGACCAGGCCGAGGTCCTTGTAGACGAGCACCGAACTGCCGTCGCTGACCGCCATGCCGGCGGCCTCCTGGCCGCGGTGCTGCAACGCGTAGAGGCCGAAGTAGGTGAGCTTGGCGACCTGTTCGCCGGGAGCCCAGACGCCGAAGATGCCGCAGGCGTCCTGCGGAGCCTTTTCGCCGGGGAGGAGGTCGTGGGTGAGTCTGCCGTCGCCGCGCATCGCCACGCCGCCAAGTGTACGGGTCTTGGTGGGTCGCTCCACCGGAGGACAGGGCGCGACTCGCAACCACCCCTCCCTCGTTCCTCGGTCGGGGGGCCAGTCCCATCCACGCTCGCTGCGCCCTGCCCTCCGTCTCCGCTCCGCGGATCCGTTCAGCAGGCGTGGCGATTCGCGGCGGACGCGGCTGGGGTTAGGCGAGGACGGGGAGGTAGGCGCTGAGGTCGGCGCGGGTGCCGCTGGCTCGGACGTCGCCGGCGGCCACCGCATCGGCGAATGTCGTCCGGCCGGTGGCCAGGCGCAGCCAGGTGAGCGGATCGGTCTCGATGACATTGGGCGGCGTGCCCCGGGTGTGTCGAGGTCCTTCGATCGCCTGGACGGCGACGAACGGCGGCACCCGCAGCTCGACGGACCGTCCGGGCGACTGGGCCGCAAGGATCTCGGCGAGGGCACGCACGGTCGACGCGAGCGCGGGGCGGTGCAGCGGCACCGGTTCGCGATCGGCAAGCGACCGCGAGAAGTCGTCGCAGTGGACGACGAGGTCGAGCACGCGGGTGCGCGCGAAGTCCAGCGCGGTGATCGGTCCGCGTGGGCCGGCGACGACCGTGGCGTCGATCAGCTCGGTGCGCGGGACGTCCGCCCGCAGCCGCGCGATCAGGTCCGCCGGCGTGTGGTCGCCGGTGATCTCGACGGTCGCGGTGGTGATCTCCGCGGCGGCTGGTCCGTAGGCGCGCACGTAGTCCGCCGCGGGCAGGCCCGGTCCGTCCGCGCGGGTTCCCAGGTGGTGAGCGAGACCGTCCTTGCTGCCGACGACGTGGCCGAGCAGGGTGCGGACATCCCAGCCCGCGAGCACCGACGGCGCACTGAACGCGGCGCCGGGCAACGCGCCCAACCAGTCCGCGAGCAGCCGGCACTGGGTCTCGTAGGCGCGGACCTCCGCGTCGACCTTGCCTGTCACGTCCGGCCTCCAATTCCCGGCGAGTGGCGCGTTAGCCCCTTCAGTGGCGCGATATTTAGCGCCACTCGGTACCCAAACGCGCCACTCGGCAGAGGTGTTCAGTCGAACTGGGCGGGCAGCGTGCTCGTCCAGGCGGCGCGCAGCTCGCGCAGCGGCACGTCGAACGCGGAACTGTCGGAATGACCGCCACCGAAGTGGACGGCCAGGCGCGCGTCCAGGACGTCGACCACGCCGATGCGCACGTGCGGCAGCCCGCGCGCCGTGCACATGTCGGTGAATCGCACCTCTTCGCTGCGCGGGACGCTGACAACCGCCCGTCCGGGCGACTCGCTGAAGAGGGTGACGAACGCGTCGGCGCCCTCCGGCAGCACCACGCGCGCGCCGGTGTCGCCGCGCAGGCAGGACTCGACGAGCGCCTGGGCGAGCCCGCCCTCGGCCAGGTCGTGAGCCGAGTCGATCAAGCCGTCGCGCGAGCAGTTGATCAGCACGTCGGCGAGCAGCTTCTCGCGCTCGAGATCGACCTGGGGCGGCAGCCCGCCGAGGTAGCCGTGCACCACGTGTGCCCATTCCGACCCGCCGAACTCGTCGCGGGTGTCGCCGAGCAGGTAGATCAGGGCGCCGTCGGTGCCGAACCCCTGCCGGGTGCGCCGGGTGACGTCGTCGATCACGCCGAGCACGCCGATCACCGGCGTCGGCAGGATCGCCGTGGTGCCCGTCTGGTTGTAGAAGCTGACGTTGCCACCGGTCACCGGCGTGCCGAGGGCGAGACAACCGTCTGCGAGACCACGCACCGCCTCGGTGAACTGCCACATCACGGCCGGGTCCTCGGGCGAGCCGAAGTTCAGGCAGTTGGTGACGGCAAGCGGTCGCGCCCCGGTCGTCGCGACGTTGCGGTACGCCTCGGCGAGCGCCAGCTGCGCGCCGACGTACGGCTCCAGACGGGTGTACCGACCGTTGCCGTCGACGGAGATCGCCAGGCCGCGGTTCGTCGACTCGTCCAGCCGGATCATGCCCGCGTCCTCGGGCTGGGCGAGCACGGTGTTGCCGAGCACGAAGCGGTCGTACTGGTCGGTGACCCACGACTTGTCGGCCAGGTTCGCCGAACCGATCAGGCGCAACAGCGTGGCGCGCAGGCCGGCGGCATCGCGCGGACGGGGCAGCGCATGGCCGTCGTGCTCGTTGAGCGCGTCCTGGTCCAGCGGTCGCTCGACCGGGCGCCGGTACAGCGGGCCCTCGAGCGCAGCCGTGCGCGGCGGGAGGTCCACGATGGTCTCGCCGTGCCAACGCATCCGCAGCCGGCCCGAATCGGTGACGGTGCCGATGACGGTCGCGAGGACGTCCCACTTCGCGCAGATGGCGAGGAAGCCGTCCAGGTTCTCCGGCGTCACCACCGCCATCATGCGTTCCTGCGACTCGCTCATCAGGATCTCTTCGGGCACCAGCGAGGCATCGCGCAGCGGCGCGCGGTCGAGGTCGACGTCCATGCCGCCGGTGCCCGCCGCGGCCAGTTCCGTCGTCGCGCACGACAGGCCCGCGGCGCCGAGGTCCTGGATGCCGACGACCAGATCGGCCGCGAAGATCTCCAGGCAGCACTCGATGAGCACCTTCTCGGCGAACGGGTCGCCGACCTGCACGCTCGGCCGCTTCGCCGGCCCTGTCTCGTCGAACGTCGCGCTGGCGAGGACGGACGCCCCGCCGATGCCGTCGCCGCCGGTCCGGGCACCGAACAGCACTACGTGGTTGCCGGGGCCGTCCGCCTTCGCGAGCTTGATGCCGTCGGTACGCATGACGCCCACGCACAGCGCGTTCACCAGCGGGTTGCCGAGGTACGAGTCGTCGAAGTAGACCTCGCCGCCGATGTTCGGCAGGCCCAGGCAGTTGCCGTAGCCGCCGACGCCCGCGACGACTCCGGGCAGGACGCGGCGCGTGTCCGGCGCGTCGAGGCTGCCGAAGCGCAGCGAGTCCATGACCGCGACCGGACGGGCGCCCATCGTCAGGATGTCGCGCACGATGCCGCCGACACCGGTCGCGGCGCCCTGGTACGGCTCGACGTAGGAAGGGTGGTTGTGCGATTCGATCTTGAACGTGACCGCCCAGCCATCGCCAGCGTCGACCACGCCGGCGTTCTCGCCCATGCCGACCAGCAAGGCGTCCGTCTTCGGGGCCTTCTCGCCGAACTGCTTCAGGTGCAGCCGCGAGGACTTGTACGAGCAGTGCTCGCTCCACATAACCGAGTAGATCGCCAGCTCGGACGAGGTGGGCCGGCGCCCGAGGATCTCGCGGATGCGCGCGTACTCGTCCTCGGCCAGCCCCAGCTCGGCGAACGGCTGCGGCTGCTCGGGCGTCCGCTCGGCCTTCTCGACGGTGTCGACGCTCAGCGCAGTGCTCATTTCGATGCGGCCAGTTCCACGCCGGCGACGGTCAGGAAGAAGCCCAGGCCGTCGGTGCCCGATCCGGTGAGCGCCTCGACCGCGTGCTCCGGGTGCGGCATCAGCCCGACCACGTTTCCGCGCTCATTGCAGATCCCGGCGATGTCCCGGTAGCTGCCGTTCGGGTTGCCGTCCAGGTAGCGGGCGACGACGCGTCCGTTGCCCTCGAGTTCGTCCAGGGTGTGCTGGTCGGCGACGAACCCGCCCTCGCCGTTCTTCAGCGGGATCACGACCTCCTGGCCGCTGCGGTAGCTCGACGTCCACGGTGTGTTCGCGTTCTCGATGCGCAGCCGCTGCTCCTTGCAGACGAACTTGCGGTGGTCGTTGCGCACCAGCGCGCCGGGTAGCAGATGCGATTCGCACAGCACCTGGAAGCCGTTGCAGATGCCCAGCACGGGCATGCCGTCGCGGGCGGCGCCGATCACCGACTCCATGACCGGCGAGAAGCGTGCGATCGCGCCGCAGCGCAGGTAGTCGCCGTAGCTGAACCCGCCGGGCAGGATGATCGCGTCGACCTCGTACAGCCACGGGTCGGCGTGCCAGAGCGGGACGGCCTCGGCTCCCGCGATGCGGACGGCGCGGGCGGCGTCCCGGTCGTCCAGGCTGCCGGGAAAGGTCACGACCCCAATGCGTGGCACGCGGCCACTTTACTGGGTGCTTCGCCGGCAACAGCGCCGACTGTAAGTCCAGGCGCTCGCGGAGGCGACGAAGGAGCTGGAGCAATCAGGCATTGCGCCTGATGGTGTAGTTCTCGATGACCGGGTTCGACAGCAGGGTGTCCGCGATCTTGGCGACCGCGTCGTCCTGGACGTTGTCGTCCACCTCGAGCTCGAAGTGCTTGCCCTGACGGACGGACGTGACCCCCTCGACCCCGAGCCGGCCGAGCGCGCCGACGATGGCCTGCCCCTGCGGGTCAAGGATCTCCGGCTTGAGCACGACGTCGACGACCACGCGGGCCACGGCAACTCCTTGGCAGCGAACAACGGATTCGGCGGCGAACAGCGACAGCCTAATAGCGTCCCGGGCCATGCCGGTCACGGCGCCGGGCGAAGCCCCTTCGCGCCACCCGGCGGCAGGGAGAACGCGCCCGGCTCACAGGTCGGAGTCGGCCAGGTCCTCTTCGAGCGTGTCGGTGTCGATCTCGTACTGGCGGATCACGTCGTCGATCGGGCCATCAGCCCGGATCTGGCCGTCCAGCAGGTAGATGCCGCGCGTGCAGAACCGGCTCAGGTGCGCCGCCGAGTGCGATACCAGGAACAACGTCGTGTCGCCGCCTTCGAGGATGTTCTGGATGCGGGCGTAGCACTTGTTGCGGAACGCCTTGTCGCCGACGGCCAGCACCTCGTCGATCAGGAGGATCGGCTCGCGCAGCCGGGACACGACCGAGAATGCCAGTCGCACCTTCATGCCGGACGAGAAGTGCTTGAACGGGGTGTCCAGGAATTCGCCGACCTCGGAGAACTCGACTATCTCGTCGAACTCCTCGTCGATCTCGGCGCGGGTCATGCCGTGCAGCTGCGAGACCAGGTAGATGTTCTCGCGCGCGCTGAGCTCGCCCTCGAAGCCGCCGGTGATCGCGATGAGCGGCGCCACGCCCTCACGGACGGTCACGGTTCCCTCGTCGGGAAGCAGGACGCCGGCGATCAGGCTGAGCAAGGTGGACTTGCCCTGCCCGTTGCGCCCGACGACCCCGATCGCCTCGCCGCGCCGGATGTCCAGATTGACATGCCGGAACGGCCAGAACTCGCCGGCCTTGGGAGCCGGTGACCCGTGCAGCACGAGGTCGCGCAGGCTGCGGCGGCGCTTGCGGTTCTTCGAGAAGCAGATGCCTACGTCGCGCAGCGAGATGACGGGTTCGTCCATCGCTCAGATCTCCTTGAGGATCTGCCGCTCCAGGCGGGCGAAGACGAAGATGCCCAGCACGAAGATGACCACGGTCTCGATGCTGGCCACGATGACCCTGTTGCGGTCCATCTCCAGCGGGAAGATGCCCACCCGGAACAGGTCGAGAATGCCCGCGATGGGGTTCACCGTGTAGAGCCACGCCACCTTCTCGATGCGGCCCTGGTTGATGCTGTACAGCACCGGCGAGCCGTAGAAGAGCACGCGCAAGATGATGCGGACGATGCGGTCGACGTCCCGGACGAGCACGGTGACCGACGCGAGCATCAGCCCGAGGCCGACCAGTAGCAGCCACTCGAGGAGGAACGCCACCGGCCAGTAGAGGATCTCGATGTTGATGTGCGGCCGGTAGAACAGGATGAACGCGATCAGCACGGGGAGGCTGAAGATGAACTCGGCCCCCTTGGCCAGGATCGTCCGCAGCACCCACAGCTCGCGTGGCACGTTCGTCGAGCGGACCATCTGCGCCTCGCCGAGCAGCGACTTGGTGGTTCCGCTGACCGCAGCGTTGAACCAGTACCAGGGCAACTGCCCGCTCAGCAGAAACACGATGTACGGGTCGGTGAATCTCGGATCGCCCCGGATGAAGAGCTTGGTGAAGATGAACCAGAACACCAGGCTCATCAGCAGTGGCTCGAGCACCGTCCACAGGTAGCCGAGCACGGAGTCGGAGTAGCGGACCTTGAGGTCGCCTTTGACCAGCACCCACAGGATCCGCCGGTAGTCCCAGACCCGGCGGGCGCGCACGATCGGGCCGACGTGCGACGGGTCAGTTGTAAAGCCGCCGATCCGGCCGTTCATCGAGGCGCGGGTCACCGGCTGGACTCCGGCTCGTCGACCAGCCGAGCGTTCGCGACCGCGAGATCCTCGGGCGTGTCGACCTCGACCGCAGAGAGCCCGGAGATGTCCAGGGCGGCCCAGCGCAGGCCGTCCTTTTCGATCGCCAGCTCGATGCCGCGCTCGAAGTAGTCCTGGTCGTCGACCTCGTCCAGGCGCGCGATCAGTGCGGCCTTGTCCCCGGCCGAGACATAGTTCAGCCCGACGGCCTCGCCCAGTCCGCCGCTGACGACCTTGGACAGCTGCGCGATCCAGCCCGCGTCGTCGACCGTGTACTTGACCTCCTCCTCGCCGACGGAGGACGTGTTGACGGCGACGAACGACTGCTCGTCGGCGATCAGCGGCAGGGCGCGCTGCAGCACGGCGCGCTCGAACACCACGTCGCCGTTCATCCAGAGCACGCCGCCGTCGTTCGTGGCTCGCAGCGCGCGCAACAGGCTCTTGGACGTGTTGGTCTCGTCGTACGCCTCGTTGTAGACGAAGACCTGCTCGGGATGCGCTTCGAGGATCATCTCCAGCTTGAAGCCGACGACCACGTAGGTCTGGGCGTCCGGCAGCACAGCCGCCAAGTGCTCGAGCTGGTGCCGGTGGATGGTGCGCCCGTCACGCATCGGCGTGAGCGGCTTCGGATGCGGACGGCCCAGCCGCGTTCCCCGGCCGGCGGCCAGGATCACGACCTGTTGCCTCACCGGCTGCTCCGGGTAGCGACGAGCGGCGCGGGCAGACTGGGCATGAGCGCCGATACTAATGCCGCATGTGGACGTCTAGGTAATTACACAGAGTTCGGGCGGCCGCGTCGTGCGCCACCTCACGCCGAGCCGGCCGGAGTCCGTTGCGCCACCGGCCGTGCCCGCTTTGCGGAGTATGCCCCTGCGGCGTGTCGCGCGGGAGGCCCGCTTTCAGGTTCGGCCAGTAGCCTTGCGCCCTGTGCCAGGTATGCAGCGCGATGGGTTCGACCCGTCGCGGCCGCCGAGCCCGTACCCGGGCGGCCGGCACAGCCGCGGAACGCCGGTGGCGCCCGTCCAGGTGTGGCGGCACCCGCTCGGGACCGCGACCAGGTGGGTCTGCGCACTGATCTCGCTCGCGCTACTGCTCGCCTTCGGTTACGGCTGGTGGAGCTATCGCGACTTGAACAGCCACATCACGAGGATCGATGTCATCGGCGCCGAACCGAGCGGGCAACACGACGTCGACGGCACCGATCAGAACATCCTCATCGTGGGCAACGACGATCGCACCGATATGTCCGACCAGGAGGTCAAGCAGCTGAAGGTCGGTCGCGACGGCGGCAGCATGAACACCGACACGATGATGATCGTGCACGTGCCCGCCGACGGCACGAAGGCGACGCTGATCTCGCTGCCGCGCGATGCGTACGTGCAGATACCCGGGTACGGCATGAACAAGCTCAACTCCGCGTACCCGGACGGCTACAACAACAGTTCCGGCGGTGCGGACGAGCGTCGCGCGGCCGGCGCGAAGCTGTTGATCCAGACGGTCCAGAACCTGACCGGCCTGCACATCGATCACTACGTGCAGGTCAGCCTGATCGGCTTCGTGCGCATCAGCGACGCGGTCGGCGGCGTGCCCGTGAACCTCTGCGAGAACGTGGACGACACGGTGGCCCACAACCGGTCGATCGGCCAGGACGGCGGCTCCGGGCTCGTCCTCTCTGCCGGGCACCACACGATCAGCGGCGTCACCGCGCTGGAATTCGTGCGGCAGCGGCACGGACTGAATTTGGGCGACATCGACCGGGAGGCGCGGCAGCGGTACTTCCTCACGGCCGCTTTCCGCAAGATCACCAGCGCCGGCACGCTGCTCAACCCCGGGAAGCTGCACGGGTTGATCTCGGCGATCGACAGGTCGATCGACGTGGACAAGGGATTCGACGTCCTCAAGCTGGCGCAGCAGGTGAGCGGGCTGAACGCCGACAACATCCAGGGCAAGAACATCCCGTACGTGCGCTTCGACACCGTCGACCCGGTGGGCAGCGTCGAGATCATCGACCCGGCCCAGGTCCAGCAGTGGGTGAAAAACATGCTCGGCGAGGGCCGGGCGGTGCTCGGTTCGGTTGCCGCGGCGGATCCCAGCACGGTGACGGTGCACGTGCTCAACGGCGGTTCGGTGAACGGCGCCGCGGGCACCAACGCCGCGCGGCTGACCGGCTACGGGTTCACGGCCACGACCGGGAACCACGCCGCGCAGGCCGCGACCACGGTCGAGTACGCGGACGGCATGCAGGCCCAGGTCAAGGCGCTGCTGAGGTACCTACCCGCGAACGTGGTGTTGCAGCAGTCCGACGTCCCGCTACCCACGCTCGTGCTGGGCGCGGACGGTCTCGGCGTGACGAGACCAGGCGCCTCGTCGGCGCACGCGTCTCCGAAGCCGAAGCCGATCGACGCGCACTGCATCCACTGATCGGCACTGCCGATCGGCATCGGCCGGTGAGCAGGGCTGATCGCCTCCGGCCGGTCAGCGCCAGCCGATGCGCCGCAGCAGCGCCAGCGAGACGGTCATGATCCGCGCGAACCGTTCGTGGCCGAGCTTGCCGGGCGGGGCGATGTTCATCAGCCGCTGCCGGGCCAGGGTCTGCGCTTCGGTGTACTTCAGCAGTCCCTCCGAACCGTGGCGGCGCCCCAGCCCGGATTCGCCTACCCCGCCCATCGGCGCGTCGACCGATCCCCACGCAGCGGCGTACGCCTCGTTGATGTTGACGGTGCCGGCGTGCAGCCGGGCGGCCACGTCGCGGCCGCGGCGCGCGCTGCGCGTCCAGACGCTCGCGTTCAGGCCGTACGGGGTGTCGTTCGCGCGGGCGATCGCGTCCTCTACATCGCTAAATCGATAAATTGACACCAGCGGCCCGAAGGTCTCCTCACCGAAGCAGCGTGCGCCCGCCGGAACGCCGGTCAGCACGGTGGGCTCGAAGAACAGCGGGCCCAGGTCCGGACGTGCGTTGCCGCCGGCAAGCACCTTCGCGCCGTTCGCGACCGCGTCCTGGACGTGCGCGGTGACCGCTTCGATCTGCGCGGGCGTGGTCAGGGCACCCATGTCGTAGCCGAAGTCGTAACCGCCGCCGATGCGCATGGCCTTCACCGCGTCGACGAATCGCGGGACGAACGAGTCGTAGATGCCGTCCTGGACGTACATCCGCTCGATCGAGATGCACAGCTGCCCGGAGGACGAGAAGCACGCGCGGACGGCGCCCTCGACAGTGCGCTCCAGGTCGGCGTCGTCGAGCACGAGCATGGCGTTCTTGCCGCCGAGCTCCATCGACGAGCCGATCAGCCGGGCGGCGGCCTGCGCGGCGACCTTCTTGCCGCTGGCGGTGGAGCCGGTGAACATCAGGTAGTCGGCGCGCTCGATGAGCGTGTCACCGATCTCCGAGCCGCGGCCGAGAACCATCTGCCAGACGTCGGCGGGCAGACCGGCCTCGCGAGCCAGCGCAAGCCCCCAGAGCGCGGTGAGCGCCGTCTGGTTGTCCGGCTTCTGGACGACCGCGTTGCCGGCGATCAGGGCCGGGATCGTGTCGCCGACCGAGAGCGCGAGCGGGTAGTTCCACGGCGAGATCACGGTGACCACGCCCTTGGGGTGGCGCAACTCGCGGGCCGCGGTCAGGCCGGGCAGCAGTCCGGTGCGGCGCTTGGCACGCAGCAGGCCCGGCGCCGTCCGCGCGTAGTAGCGCGCGGTGTTGGCGATGTCGGCGACCTCGAGGAACGCGTCGCGCCGGGACTTGCCGTTCTCGGCCTGGATGAGGTCCATGATCTCGTCCTGGCGGGCGAGCAGCAGGTCGTGCAGCTTCAGGAAGATGTGGGCGCGTTCGCGGGCACCGCGCGCGGCCCACGCGCGCTGCGCCGCCCTCGCGCGGGCGAACGCGGCGTCCACGTCGGCGATGTCGCACTGCGGCAGCTGCGCCAGTTCCGCGCCGGTGTACGGGGCATGGGTGGTGAGCGTCCGGCCGGAAGCGCAGCGCACCTGGTCGACCAGGCGCCGGGCCGCCCCGGTGACGACCGGTGGCAGTCCGGCGGGCGAGCCGGCCGGCGGTGCGGGACGGGTTCGGTTGCCCTGGTCAGTCGTGGTCATCAGCCCATAATGAACCACGTTCAGTAATCGTCCAAGCGCTGAATCCCGCATTCACCCCGGTCCCGTGTGGTGAATGCGGGATTCATCCAGCGGGTCAGGCGGCGTTCTCGCGCAGCGGCTTGAGGGCGGTCGCGACGCGGACGAGTTCGTCCAGCATCGACTTGGCGGTGCCGACGGCCAGTTCGCTCGGCTCGAGCACGCCATCCACGATCGAGTTCGCCACGAACGGCAGCGCGACCGAAGCCGGCAGGGGGAACATGCTGAGCGTGGTGACGACCGGCTTGAGCGACTGAACGGCGCGCAGGCCGCCGGAGATCCCGCCGTAGCTGACGAATCCGACCGGCTTGTACTTCCACTCGGTGTGCAGGTAGTCGATCGCGTTCTTCAGCGGCGCGGTGAACGTGTAGTTGTACTCCGGCATCACGATCACAAACGCGTCCGCCCCGTCGACGATCGCGCTCCAGTCCTTGGTGTGCTGGTGCTGGTACTGGCGGATCGAGGGGTGGTGCGGCTCGTCCAGCAGCGGAAGGGCGAGCTCGGCCAGGTCGGTCACGCCGACCTCGAGCCCGTCGTGCTGCTCGGCGAGCCGGACGAACCAGTCCGCCACGATCGGGCCGACCCGTCCCGGGCGAGTGCTCGCGATGATGACCTGCAGCTTCGGCTTCGACATACTGACGTCCCTAGTCCGGCGTTATGTTGACGCGTCACACACTAGTACGAGGTAGATGACGCGTCAAGAAAAAGGTAGGATGAGGTCATGACCAACTGGCTCACCGACGAGGAACAGCGTGCGTGGCGCGCGTACCGCCGCATGGTGCTGCTCGTCGACGCCGAGGTCGCCCGCGAGCTCAATCGCGACAGCGGGCTGTCGATGCCCGACTACCAGGTGCTGTCCGCGCTGTCCGAGTCCGCGGACCTGCGCTGCCGGTTGTCGGAACTGGCCATCAACATGCAGTGGTCGGCGAGCCGGCTGTCGCACCACGTCAGCCGGATGGAGCAGCGCGGGCTGGTGCGCCGTGCCGACTGCGCGTCCGACGCCCGCGGCGCCTTCGTGGTCGTCACCGATCACGGGCTGGACGCGATCCGCCGGGCGGCGCCGGACCATGTCGCGTCCGTCCGGCGCCACCTGATCGACCTGCTCACGCCCGAGCAGGTCGCCGCGCTCAGCGAGATCGGCGAGACGGTGATCGGCCACTTCGGCGAGAACTGCCAGAAGTGGGCAGCCAAGGCCGCGCCGGACTGCGGCGGGGATCCGGCCGCGTACGGTCAGAGTGCACCCGACGGCGCTGCGTCCGATCAGGCCGCGGACGCGCCCGGCCAGTCGGCGAAGGCGAGCCCGGACAGCCGCTCGTACGCCTCCACGTAGCGCGCGCGGGTCGCCGCGACGACGTCGTCCGGCAGCGGCGGGGGTGGCGTGTCCGCGGCGCGGTCCCAGCCGGACGCGGGCGAGAGCAGCCAGTCGCGCACGTACTGCTTGTCGAAGCTGGGCTGGGCGCGGCCCGGCTGCCAACTCTGGGCGGGCCAGAACCGGGACGAGTCCGGCGTGAGCACCTCGTCGCCGAGCACCAGCTCGCCCGACGCCGGGTCGCGGCCGAACTCGAACTTGGTGTCGGCCAGCAGGATGCCGCGCTCTGTGGCGATCTCGGCCGCGCGCCGGTAGATCGTCAACGTCAGCTCGCGCAGCTGGGCCGCGGTGTCGGCACCGACCGTTGCGGCGACGGTGTCGTAGTCGACGTTCTCGTCGTGCTCGCCGAGCTGCGCCTTCGCGGCCGGGGTGAAGATCGGCTCGGGCAACCGGTCACCGTCCACCAGGCCGGGCGGCAACACGACACCGCACACCGCCCCCGTCGCCCGGTAGTCGAGCAGCCCGGACCCGGTCAGGTACCCGCGGGCGACCGCTTCGACCGGCACCATCTGCAGCGGACGGCACAGCATCGCGCGCCCGCGCCACTGCGCCGGGATCGCCGGATCGTCCACGCTGAGCAGGTGGTTGGGCACGACCTCGGCCAGCTGCTCGAACCACCAGCAGGTCATCGCGGTGAGGATCCGGCCCTTATCGGGGATCGGCGTGGCAAGGATGTGGTCGAAGGCGGAGATGCGGTCGCTGGCAACGACCAGCAGCCGGCCGTCCGGGGTGCGGTACAGATCGCGGACCTTGCCGCTATGGACGTGCACCAGGCCGGTTGCCGGCCCGCTGATCTGCTCGTCGGGCGATGCGCTCACGGGGTAGATCCTCGCAGGCTCGCGCGCGGGACGTTAAATGCATCCGGTCCCGCCCCTGGCGCCTGCTCGAACCGACGGATTCGAGTGGCGTCCAGCAGAGGCGGGACCGGATCGGCTGCTGCGGCCGCCAGGACTACGGTCGCAGCATGCGGGCCGGTGGAATTACCACCACCAGTCGGCGGCCGCGCTCATCGGCTGGGCGGTGAACGAGCCGGCCGACGCGGCGGTCTGTGAGCTGGCAGGCGCAGCCGAGGCTGCGGCGGACGTGGCGAAACCGAAGGCGACGATCATTGCCAGTACCGCGACAATCCTGCGTAGGATCGAGCGTGTCACTTTCGTCCCCTTTCTTTCGGTGCGGTCGCCTTTGCTGCTCGACCGCCAGCTTTGCGCCATGATCATGCTCAGGCGCTACTAATAGGATTCAGCCGTGGGGCTGGTATGACAAATCCTCCAACTGGCAGCTAGTTGCCTGGCACGAACTACCGGACGGTGAAATGAGCGAGACCGATGAGCTGAGCGATCTGGAGATCGCGCTCTATCGGTCGCTGTTGACCTCTCCCGGACAGTCCCCGCCCCAAGTCGCCGCAGCCCTTGGCCGACTGACGGACGAATTGGACAAACCTATCACCCGATTGGCCGAAATGGGACTGATTCGGTCAGAGGAACGCGGTGCGTTGCGGGCGGTCAGCCCGATGCTCGCCGAGGCCACTGTGCTAGGCGCCGAGGATCTGGAACTCGCAGCCCGTCGGGCCATGCTCGAGTCGCGCCGGAACGCGATCCGCCGCCTGGTGCCGGAGTGGAACACCGCGCTGGCGCCGGCCGTCCGGGAGACGTCGGTGGACGTCATCACCGATCCGGCGAAGATCGGGAACGTCCTTATGCACTACGCCGACCAGTGCCGCGAGGAGCTGCTGTCCGTCGCGCCGGGCCGGCTGCCGAAGACACGTATCGACACCCGGACGCGGATCGCGAACCTGTACTCGCTACGACGCGGCATCAAGATCCGCGCGCTGTACCAGCACACGGCGATCCGCGACCGCCACACGCGCTCGTACCTGACCGAGATGGCGGACAACGGGGCGAAGATCCGCTTCGCCGCCGCGGTACCGGGCCGCAGCCTGGTGATCGACCGCGATGTCGCGCTGCTGCCGATCCCGGGCAACAAGCCGGGCGCCCAGGGCCTGGCCGTCGTTCGCGAGTCGAACGTGATCGCCTGGGTGGTCGCCACGTTCGAGCAGCTGTGGGCCGAGGCGCTGCCGTACGAGGAGGTCGTCGCGCACTCCGGTGACGACGCCCAGCTGGACCAGACCCGGGCAGCGATCCTGCGGCTGATGGCCGAGGGCGAGAAGGACGAGGCGATCTCGCGGCGGCTGTCGATCTCGGTGCGCACCTGCCGCCGCCACATCGCCGAGTACATGTCGCAGGTCGGCGCCACGAGCCGCTTCCAGGCCGGCGTCATCGCGGCCCGCTCCGGCCACACGGACGGCCCGTCCGTCGGCTGACCCGCGCGGCGAAAAGCAGGCCTCGCAACGCCCGACACCGACACTTCGCCTGTCTATGCTGGGCGAACCGAGGCGCTGGCCAAACCGGGGACCTCGGCGGGTGGATGCATAGGTGGGCGCACTCGTGAGCAATCTCGATCGGACACCCGGGCTGACGGTGTGCGGCGGCCGGACGGCGGTGGCAGCCCGACCGGTTCAGCAGGTGATTGCCGGCCGCGAGGTGTGGCTGGGCGAGAGCACGCGAGTGCGCCGGCTGCTTCCGACGCTGGGCCGGCGAATGGTCGGCGCCTGGTGCTTCATCGACCACTACGGGCCGGACGACATCGCCGCGGAGCCCGGGATGCAGGTTCCGCCGCACCCGCACATCGGATTGCAGACCGTCAGCTGGCTGCTCGACGGCGAGGTGTTGCACCGCGACAGCCTGGGCAACGAGCAGCTGATCGGTCCCGGCGAGCTCGGGCTGATGACCGCCGGCCGAGCCATCGCCCACGCCGAGCAGTCGCCCGCGCCTCACCCGGCGCTGCTGCACGGTGCGCAGCTGTGGGTTGCCCTACCGGATGCCGCGCGCGGGGTGGCGCCGGCCTGGCAGCACCACGCCGACCTGCCGGCCTTCGCCGACGCCGGGCTGACCGCGACCGTCATCCTCGGCGAACTCGGCGGCGAAGTCTCGCCCGGGCGGACGCATTCGCCGCTGGTGGGCGCCGACCTCGCGCTCGCAGCCGGAGCACGGGCACAGCTGCCGCTGGAGGCCGACTTCGAGTACGCCGTCCTCGCCGCGTCCGGGTTCGCCGAGGTGGACGGCACCGTTCTGGAACCGGGTGCCCTGTTCTATCTGGGGTGCGGGCGCGGTGACGTCCGGCTGGTTTCCGAGCCCGGCGCCCGGCTGCTGCTGCTCGGCGGCGAACCCTTCGCCGAACAGATCGTCATGTGGTGGAACTTCGTGGCGCGCACGGGCGAGGAGATCGCCGCGGCCCGTACCGACTGGATGCACAGCGACCGGTTCGGCACCGTCCACGACTACGACGGTGAGCCACTCGCTGCGCCGCCGCTTCCCGCCACGCCGCTCAAGCCGCGCCGCGCCGACGGATAGGCCCTGGTGAGCGTCAGATGGTGGCGTCCAAACGGCCCAACCGCCCGATGAGTTCGAGGTTCTCCCGGTAGTCCACCGGACACGAGATGAGGGTGACGCCGTCGTCGGCGAGTGCCTCCCGCAGGGTCGGCAGCAACTGCCCCGCCTCGGTGATCTGATGCCCGGTCGCTCCGAAGCTCGCGGCGTACTTCTCGATGTCCGGGTTCGTGAACGCGACGTTGCTGTGCTCGCCGACCTCGAGGTCCATCTTCCACTCGATCAGCCCGTAGCCGTCGTCCTGCCAGATGAGCACGACGAGCGGAATGCGCTCGCGCACAGCTGTTTCGATCTCCTGCGAGTTCATCAGGAACGCCCCGTCGCCGACCACGGCGAGCGCCTTGCGCTCGGGCAGGGCGAGACTGACACCGAGCGCACCGGGCAGGGCGAAGCCCATCGTCGACAGCCCGTTGGACACCAGGCAGGTGTTCGGCGCGTAGGTCGGATAGAGCCGGGCCATCCACATCTTCACGGCGCCGGTGTCGACCAGCGCGATGTCCTCACGGCCGAGGGCCGCGCGGATATCGGCCACGATCCGCTGAGGTGTCAGCGGGAACCTGTCATCGGCCGCGCCGCGCTCGAGCTCCTCGCGCAGCAGTTCCGAGGACGGCGTCCGCGGCCGGTATTCGGGACGGTATCCGGCGGCCGCCACGCGCAGCGCATCCAGCGACGCGCTGATGTCCCCCTCGATGCCGACGTCGACGGAGTAGTGCGCATCGACCTCGGCCGGGAACCGGTGCACGTGGATGATCTTTTTGTCGCCGGTCGGATTGATCCGGACCGGATCGAACTCCTGCAGCTCGTAGCCGACCGCGACGATCAGGTCCGCCTCGTCGAAGCCGAAGTTCACGTAGTCGCGTGCCATGAAGCCGATCGTCCCTAGCGCGGACGGGTGATCGTCGGCGAGAACACCCTTGCCGTGAAAGGTGGTCGCGACGGGTACGCCGAACTCCTCGGCGAGCCGCGCCAGCGCCGGCCCGGCCTGTGCGCGGGCCGCGCCGTGCCCGGCCAGCACGATCGGGCTGCGCGCCGCGCGCAGCAGCGCGACGGCGCGTTCCACCTGCGCGGGCGACGGTGCCTCGGGCCGGACGACGTTGCGCGGCAACGGATGCAGCGCCGCATCGGCGTCGGCCTCGTCGACGTCCTCGGGCACTGCCAGGTACACCGCGCCCGGTCGCTCGGTCTGCGCGAGCTTGAAAGCCTTGCGGACCATTTCCGGGATCGCGTTCGCGCTCGGCACGCTCGCCGACCACTGCGTGATCGGCGCGAACATGCTGACCAGGTCGACGAACTGGTGCGACTCCTTGTACTCGCGGTGCTGCCCGACCTGCGCCGAGATCGCCACCAGTGGCGTGCTGTTCGTCGTCGCATCGGCCACGCCCAGCTGCAGGTTGATCGCGCCGGGCCCGAGCGTCGCGGATACGACACCGGCCTCGCCGGTCACGCGCGCGTACATCTCGGCCATGAAGGACGCGGCCCGCTCGTCACGGGCCAGCACGTAGCGGATCGACGAACGGTCGAGGGCCATCGTCGTGCGAATGTTCTCCTCGCCCGGGATGCCGAACACCACGCGGACGCCTTCGTTCTCGAGGCAGCGGACAAGCAACTCGGCTGCGGTGGTCACCGCGGATCCTCCGGCAGCTCGAAGCGGGCGCGATCCGCGGCCCGGACGAGGTTTACGTACTCGGGATGCTTGGCGATGAAGCCGCGTACGAAGGCGCAGAACGGACGCACCTGCCAGCCGCGCCGGCGCGCGTCGTCCAGCGCTTCGCGCACGAGAGTGCTGCCGAGGCCGCGGCCCTCATGCCCACTGGCCGTTTCGGTGTGGACGAAGTCGGCCACCGTGCCGTGCAGCCGGTACTCGGTGAACGCGCCTACTTCGTCGCCATCGGTGATCTCGTAGCGATGCAGGTCAGGGTTGTCGCGGACTGGTCCGTCGGTCATGCTTTCAGCCTGCCAGGAATCTGCCAGCCCGAACGCGGTCGTCGCCTTCGTCTCACTCCGGCGCCGCGTCGGGTGGACGCATGGCAGGACGTCGCGCGCAGCGCAGGGGACGAGGAGTACGCCGTGGACACCATGCAGGCGATCCGGGCGCACACCAGGGGTGGCGCCGAGCAGTTGCACCTCGAGCAGGCACCCGTGCCAGTTCCGGCGGACGACGAGGTGCTCGTCCGGGTGCACGCCGCAGCGATCACGTATGACGAACTGTTGTGGGACGAGTCGTGGACGCGCGACGGGCGGGACCGGACACCGATCATCCCGTCCCATGAGGTGTCGGGCGTCGTGGCAGCCACCGGCGCGGACGTCGCGGACCTGAGCGTCGGGCAGGAGGTCTACGGGCTCATCGCATTCGATCGCGACGGCGCCGCCGCCCAGTACGTCGCGGTCCGCGCCGCTGACCTGGCCGCCAAGCCGGCGACGATCGATCACGCTCATGCCGCTGCTCTGCCGCTGGCTGCCCTGACCGCGTGGCAGGCGCTGGTCGACCACGCCCGCGTCGTCGCCGGCGAATCGGTGCTCGTGCTCGGCGGGGCCGGCGGCGTCGGCGCGTACGTCGTCCAACTGGCACACCACCTGGGCGCTCAGGTGACCGCAACCGTCAGCAGCGCAGGCACGGCTGACTACGCCATGGCGCTCGGCGCGGATCGGGTGTTCGTCAGGTCTGCCGAGGGGACCTTCGACGTCGTCGTCGACACCGTCGGCGGGCCGGTTCTGGCCGACGGCTACGCGCACGTCCGCGACGGCGGGCGGCTGATCACGCTGAGCGCCCCGCCAGCACCGGAGCTGCGCGGCGGTCGCGATGTGCACGACGAGTTCTTCATCGTGCTGCCCGATCGCGCCGAGCTCGAGCAGCTCGCTCAGCTCGTGGATGCAGGCTCGTTGCGGGCGCTCGTCGGAGAGACGTTCGACCTCGCGGACACCGCGAAGGCCTACGCGGATCGTGGCCGTAACGGGGGCCCGGGCAAGACCGTTCTGATCGTGCCCTGAACTGAACTGACCGGCGGGATACCGCCGCTGTCGACTGCCGGCGCACAGCGCGCTGGTGTCAGGCTCGCTGCCACGCGCCGCGGCGCAGCAGCCGCAACCCGTTGAGCCCGACGATGACGGTCGAGCCTTCATGGCCCGCGACGCCCAGCGGTAGCGGCAGATGCCCGAGCAGGTCCCAGGCGACGAGCGCGGCGATGATGGCTGCCGCGATGCCGAGGTTCGCGACCACGACGCGGCGCGCGCGCCGCGACAGCGCAATCACTTTCGGCAGGGCAGCGAGTTCGTCGCGAACGACAACGCCGTCGGCGGTCTCCAGCGCCAAGTCCGAGCCGTGCCGGCCCATCGCAATCCCCAGGTACGCCGCGGCCATCGCAGGAGCGTCGTTGACGCCGTCGCCGATCAGCAGCACCCGCGCTCCGGTCCTCTCGAGCGCACCGACCGCGGCGACCTTGTCGGCCGGTAGCAGCCCGGCACGCACGTCGGAGATGCCTACACCGCGCGCAACCTGACGGGCCGCCGCCGCGTTGTCGCCGGTCAGCAGAACGGGCGGGTGGACGGTCGCCCCAGCGAGAGCACCGACCGCGGCGGGAGCGTCCGCCCGCAGCTGGTCGGTCAGCGACAGCACCGCGACCGGTTGCGCGTCGGCGAGCAGCACGACGGCGGTGTCGCCGCGCTGTTCAGCGGTGGTGACGGCCTGCGCAAGCACCGCCGGCAGCGCTGCCTCGACCGCGGCGGGGCTGAGCACTGCGATGGCGACTCCGTCGAGTGTGCCGGTCACGCCCCGCCCGGGAATGGAGTCGAACCCGGCGACAGTGGGGACCGATAGCCCGGCCGCGTGCGCGGCGGAGACCACGGCCGCGCCGAGCGGGTGCTGGCTGGACGCCTCGACGGCAGCCGCGGCCACCAGCGCCCGGTCCGGGTCGATGCCGTCCGCGACCGCGATGGTCGTCAACTGGGGTGTGCCGTGGGTGAGGGTGCCGGTCTTGTCGAAGGCGACCTGGCTCGTCTGTCCGAGCTGCTCCATCACGATGGCGGACTTGACGAGCACGCCGTGGCGGCCGGCATTGGCGATCGCCGACAGAAGCGGCGGCATGGTGGCGAGCACGACGGCACACGGCGAGGCGACGATCATGAACGTGATGGCACGCAGCAGCGTCGGCTGCAGCGCTGCGCCGAACAGCAGCGGGCCGACCAGCAGCGCCACGGTCACGGTGACCATGCCGATCGAGTAGCGCTGCTCGACGGTGTCGATGAACAGCTGAGTGCGGGCCTTGGTCTCGGAGGCTTGTTCGACCATTGCGACGATGCGAGCCACGACCGACTGCCCTGCGGGGCGACTCACCTGCACGTGCAGCGCTCCTGTGCCGTTCATCGTGCCGGCGAACACCTCGTCGCCGCTGTGCTTGGCGACCGGCAACGGCTCGCCGGTTATGGATGCCTGGTCGACATCGGACGCCCCGCCGACCACGACGCCGTCGGCGCCGATGCGCTCGCCCGGTCGGACCACGATGTGATCGCCGACGGCGAGATCCGCCGCCGCCACTACGACCTCGGCGCCGCCGTCCTCGACGCGGGTTGCCTGGTCGGGGGCGAGGTCGAGCAGGGCCGTGACCGAGTCGCGGGTGCGTTTGGTCGCCACCGCTTCCAGCGCGCCGGAGGTAGCGAAGATGACGATGAGCAGCGCCCCGTCGAACACCTGACCGATCGCGGCGGCCACGAGGGCGGCAACCACCATCAGCAGGTCGACATCGAGCGTCTTGGCCCGAAGCGCCCGAACCCCCGCCAGCCCCGGCTCCCAACCGCCGGCGGCATAGCAGACGAGGTAAGCCGTCCACCAGACCGGCGCCGGCGCGCCGACAAGCTGCAACAGCCCGCCGATGGCGAACAGCGCCAACGCCAGCGCCGCCCAACGCACCTCGCGCACCAGCCACAGCCCGGCCCCGCGGCGAGTACGCCGCGGTTGCGAGACAGCGGGGGTGGGCGCGATGCGCGTGTCGGTCACCCGGTCACTGTACCCGTCACCTGAATACCTGTTCAGATGATGCGTTGGTGCGGTACTGTTCACGCCGTGGGCCATGGACCAGGCGGGCGTGACACTCCGCCGGCGCGGTTGGACGCCACTCGGGCAGCCGAGGTTGCCGAGACGCTGCAGGCGCTGACGGCGCCGAGCCGGCTGCTCATCCTGTCCCAGCTACGCCAGGCGCCGGCGACGGTGACGGAGCTGGCGGCGGCGGCCTCGATGGAGGCCTCGGCGGTCTCGCATCAGCTTCGGTTGCTGCGCATGATGGGCATGGTCACCGCGACCCGGGCCGGCAAGAGCGTCCGCTACGCGCTGTTCGACTCGCACGTCGCGGCATTGCTGGACGAGGCGGTCTTTCACGCCGAACACCTGCGCCTCGGCGCCGCCGACCGAGTCCCCGTCGACCCGGTGCCAGACGTGGGCTGACGTCCCCGCCGGACCGCGGTTGAGCGGAGGGCGTGGGATTCGAACCCACGGTTGGGGGTTACCCAACAGCGGTTTTCAAGA
>DASTXN010000101.1:0-2173 GCA_035765515.1 Jatrophihabitantaceae bacterium
CTCGTCGAGCGGACGGTCGGACGCCACGGGCGCATCGACCTGTTCTGCTCCAACGCCGGCATCACGACCGGCGTCGAGCTGGACGATCCCGGCCACCTCTGGCAGAAGGCCTTCGAGGTGCACGTGCTCGCGCACGTGTACGCGGCGCGCGCGGCCGTCCCGCACATGCTCGAGCACGGCAGCGGCTACCTGCTCAACACCGCGTCGGCCGCCGGCCTGCTGGTCTCGCCCGGCGACGGTCCGTACACGGTCAGCAAGCACGGCGCCGTCGGCTTCGCGGAGTGGCTGTCGGTGACGTACGGCGACCGGGGGATCGGGGTCAGCGTGCTGTGCCCGCTCGGCGTTGCGACGCCGCTGCTGATGGACCCGCTCGCGGCGGGCGAGCCCGGTGCGCAGGCGGTGGCCGCGTCCGGCGAGATCGTCACGGCCGAGCACGTGGCCGACACCGTGGTCGCCGGGCTGGCACAGGAGAGGTTCCTGATCCTGCCGCATCCGCAGGTCGGTACGTTCTGGGCGCAGAAGGCCTCCGACCCCGACCGGTGGCTGGCCGGGGTACGGCGGCTGATCGCCCGGCAAGGGTAAGCACCAGCAGTTTCGAAGAGAGGGCAAGGACATGGCAGGAGTGCAGGACCGCGTCGCGCTGGTCACCGGAGCCGCGCAGGGCATCGGCGCCGAGGTGGCGCGCCGACTGGCCCACGACGGCGCGAAGGTCGGCGTGCTCGACCTGCAGCGCGACGCGGCGCAGGCGGTGGCCGACGAGATCACGGCCGCGGGTGGGCAGGCGATCGGCCTCGGTGCGGACGTGTCCAAGCGCGATCAGGTCCAGGCAGCGGTCGACGCGGTGGTCGGCGAGTTCGGGGGGCTGCACATCCTGGTCAACAACGCGGGCGTCATCCGCGACAACATGCTGTTCAAGATGACCGACGACGACTGGACGCTGGTGATGGAGGTGCACCTGCGGGGCGCGTTCCTGTGCAGCCAGATCGCGCAGAAGCACATGGTCGAGGCGAAGTACGGCCGGATCATCTCGATGTCCTCGACGTCGGCCACGGGAAACCGCGGCCAGGCCAACTACTCGACCGCGAAGATGGGCCTGCAGGGGTTCACCAAGACGCTCGCCATCGAGCTCGGCCCGCTCGGGATCACCGCGAACGCCATCGCGCCCGGGTTCATCGAGACCGCGATGACGGCGGCCACCGCCGAGCGGATCGGCACCAACATCGAGGCGATGCGAGAGGGCGTGGCGGCGACCGTCCCGGTGCGCCGCGGCGGCGTGCCCGCGGACATCGCCAACGCCGTGCGGTTCTTCGCCGGCGAGGAGGCGGGGTACGTCACCGGCCAGGTGCTGTACGTCGACGGCGGGAGCGAGCTGCTCTAGTCACGTAGGCTGGGCGGCGTGTTCGACACGCTCTCCGATCGCCTGACCGCCGCCTTCACCAACCTGCGCGGCAAGGGCCGACTGTCCGAGGCCGACATCGACGCCACGGCGCGCGAGATCCGCATCGCGCTGCTCGAGGCCGACGTCGCCCTGCCGGTCGTCCGCGAGTTCATCGCGGCGATCAAGGAGCGGGCCAAGGGTGAGGACGTCTCCAAGGCCCTGAACCCGGCCCAGCAGGTCATCAAGATCGTCAACGACGAGCTGGTCCAGATCCTCGGTGGCGAGACCCGGCGGCTGCAGTTCGCCAAGCAGCCGCCCACGGTGATCATGCTGGCCGGCCTGCAGGGCGCCGGAAAGACGACGCTGGCCGGCAAGCTGGCGCGCTGGCTGCGCGAGCAGGGCCACGCGCCGCTGCTGGTGGCCTGCGACCTGCAGCGACCGAACGCGGTCACCCAGCTGCAGGTGGTCGGTGAGCGCGCGGGCGTGGCCGTCTATGCGCCGGAACCGGGTAACGTCGGCGACGGGAGCTTGCGACCGGCGGATGGGCACAGCGGCGATCCGGTCTCGGTCGCGCGGGACTCGATCGAGTTCGCCCGCCGCGCGCAGCACGACATGGTCGTCGTCGACACCGCCGGCCGGCTCGGCATCGACGCTGAGATGATGCAGCAGGCCGCGGACATCCGCGACGCGGTCCAGCCGCAGGAAGTCCTGTTCGTCGTGGACGCGATGGTCGGCCAGGACGCGGTCAACACCGCCGAGGCGTTCCGCGACGGCGTGGGCTTCACCGGCGTCGTG
>DASTXN010000102.1:0-4791 GCA_035765515.1 Jatrophihabitantaceae bacterium
CCGTAGACGTGCAGCATGAGCCGACTCTGCCACGCGACTCGGGGCGGTGCCAGACGCAGGCCGCCCGGTGACGTGGCTTCAGGCGTACCGGGAGAACCAGGAGCCCGAGAACGTCGTCTGTTCCGGCCGCAGTGGGTCCGATGCCACGCAGGAGGAGATCCGGGTCGGGGATCAGCAAGAAGACCGTCGCCGAACTGGTCCGCGAGCACCTCGACACACAGGTTGCGCTCGGCGATCTGAAGCCGAAGACGCTGGACGGCTACGAATCCCTGCTGCGCACGTGCATCTCCGGTGACCGCATCGCCAAGGTGGCAGCTGGTGAGCTGCGCGGGCGCGACGTCCGCGAGTGGCTGACTCGCCTGCGCGCCCGCAACCTGTCCGCGTCCCGGGTACGGCAGGCGTACCGGCTGGTGTCCATGGTGTGTGCGCTGTTCGCGACGACGTGCTTGCGCGCAACCCCTGCGTCGGCGTCGAGCTGCCGCGGCTGCCCGAACCGCGGAGCCGGTTCCTCGAGATCCAGGACGTGCACCGGCTGGCCGACGCGGTACCTGCGGAGCAGCGGTCGTTCATCCTCACGCTGGCCCTCGGCGGGCTGCGCTGGGGTGAGGCCGCGGCACTGCGGGTCCGCGACGTCGACTTCCGGCACGGCACGGTCCGTGTCGACGAGTCACTGTCGGCGGCACGGGACCCGAAGACGCAGCGACACGAGCTGACGTTCCAACAGCCCAAGTCGCGGCAGTCACGCACGATTGCCGTCCCGACGATCCTCGTGGACGCACTCAGGGAACGCATCGGCGATCTACCGTTGAATCCCAACCGCCTGCTGTGGACCACGCGGGCCGGTACCCCGCTGCGGTACTCGAGCTGGAAGCGGTGGGTCTGGGACAAGGCGATCGAAACGGCCGGCTTCGACGACGTCAACCCGCACGACCTACGCCGCACGTGCGCCAGTCACATGTTCGCCATGGGCTTCACCGTGCCGGAGGTACAGGAGTACCTCGGGCACGCCGACCCGGCGGTCACACTCGGCATCTATACCCGCGTCACTCAGGGCCGCCGCGCCGGCGCCACGGCCCGTTGGGACAGCTACCTTGAAGGTTCCAGCGAGGCCGAGTAGCCGTCGGAGTGCCGGCACCCGAGCCGGGCACTGACACGGAGCTGGGCTGCTTGACGAGCGATGGTGGGGCGCAGCTGCGTGCCCTAATCTTGACGGCCGGCGTCGTCTGCGGTGCTGGTCTGCTCGTCTCGTCGCGCCAGGCGGTACAGCTCTGGTAGCGCCTCGAGATCCTTAGGCCGGCCAGCTGCCTCCTTCGACCGGATCACATCCGAGAGGGCGGCCACGAGGACCGGGCGACCTTCCAAGCTGTGCGCAACCGCAGACCCGACGAGATCGGCGAACCCGCCGGTGCCCGCCGGCACAACTGTGAGGTCCAAGTCGCCGTAGCGTGTCGTCAGGTTGAGGATCGTGATGCCGCGGAGTGCCTCGGCCGAGGTATCGAAGGGAAGTCCGCCTGGGACCTCGGCGACTCGGGTGCGCGAGTCGAGCCGCTTGAGCGCCCGAGTCAGCGCCGTCAGGTTGTCGGTGTCGACGGCTGGGCTGATGTCGATGTCCTCGGTGGGTCGCCGAGCGCCATATAGACGTGCCGCGTAGCCGCCGACCACGACGTAGGACACACGCTCCTCGTCGAGCACCCGGACGATCTCTTCTGGCCGAAAGGTCGTCATCCCTGCTGCAACGCGTCGACGAACCTGTCCTGCGCTTGCTCCGCGGTGGCGCGATCGTCGCTCGATCGGGCAGCCCGCCGGCGATCGAGGACGTCGTCGTGGATGTCGTAATCCTCAAGCCTGGTCCGCAGCTCGAGATCCGCCGCCGCGAGCAGTCTGTACAGCGTTGGCAGGGTGGGCTGTTGGTGATGGCCCTCGATCCGCGCGACCATCGCCTGCGGCACCCCGGCACGTCGCGCCAGTTCCCGCTGGGACAGGCCGCGCTTGAGACGGGCCGACTTCAGCAGGTTGCCGGCGAGCCTGCCGACGTTCTCGATCGTCGTGGGTCCCATCTGCGCCATGCCTCATGATATCTCATCAGGCGTCGGCCTAATGGAGTCGGCGTCGGCTGGGTCAGGCGCCGTTGAGCCAGCGTTCGAGGGCCACCCGCGAGATGATGATCCTGCGCCCAACTCTGCGCGCGGGTATCTCGCCTCGTTGGATTGCCATGTACGCCTCGTTCCGGCTGATGCCCAACAGGAGAGCCGCCTCCGGCACGGTGAGTGTCAGGCGCTCGGCCGGCCGCACCTCTGGCAGGCCAGCGGACTGATCCGAACCCTCCGCGGCCAGGTGGACGACCGAGCGGCTCCCGTGATCGCCCCGGTCTTCCACTTCGAGCGTTCTCCTGCGGACCGCCCGTTGCGCTGGCCGGCTCACAGCTCGATCCCGTAACTGCGGTTCGGTGGCTCGTGGACGGACCCTCCTGCGGCTCGCTCTCACATTTGGTGCCGGGGCTGACCGCTTCTGGCTATGCGATGTCTGCGGCCGCGGGGCATCGGGCCGGGCGGCGTCGCTTGATAGGAGAGCGTCGGGAACAACTCCTGACAGATACGTGCGCACCGCCCGGCCACGGACCCATCCTCACCGCTTCGAGGAGGGGGAGTCCAGGTGCACGCAGGGATCGACACGCACAAGGACATCAGCCGATCCACGTATGCAACCTGCGCGGGCAGTGGTTACGTCTTGTTGGCGTGAGAGGTCGACGGAGGGGGGCGGGGTGCGGCCAGGCGAGGACGCGGCGTACTGCGCGTACGTCGTGGCGCATCGGCCGGCGCTGCGGCGCACCGCGTTTCTGCTGTGCGGTGATTGGCATCTGGCCGACGATCTCGTCCAGGTCGCGTTGACCCGGCTGTATGTGAGCTGGCGGCGGGTGCAGCACGCCGAGGCTGTCGACGCCTACACCCGCCGGGTGCTCACCCGCGTTTTCCTTGACGAACGGCGACGGCCCTGGCGGCGGGAACTGGTCAGTGACGCGCCGGCCGTCCACGAGCGGTACGAGGGCGGCGGGCTACAGGAGAGCACTGTTGATCGAGACCGGCTGCTCGCGGCGTTGACCGCCGTGCCGGCCCGACAGCGGGCTGTGCTGGTGCTGCGGTTCTTTGACGACCTGTCCGTGGAGCAGGTCGCTCAGATCCTGCGCTGTCGTCCGGGGACCGTGAAGAGCCAAACGGCGCGTGGGCTCGCCCGGCTGCGCGCTGAGCTCGGACCGGTCTTCCTGGCGGGCGCGCGGAGGAACCCATGACCGATCTCGACCTGCGAGAGGTCTTCGCCCAGGTCCTCACCGACGAGCCGGCCCTTCCGCCCTGTCCGCCGGAGGCACTGGTCGCGGCGGGTCACCGGCAGCTCAGACGCCGGCGGTTGTCTCACGCGGCCACCGTTGCGGTAGCCGTCGCCGGCGTGTGCGCGGCCACGCTGACCGTGCCGGGGCTGTTCGGCGGCGGCCGGGACGTGGCCCGGCTGTCCACGCCGACCGGACCGGTGCAGTCGGCGGTCCCGCGCGCACCGGCGACAGCAAAGGACTACGCCGACTGGCTGCGGCAGTCGCTGCCCGACGGGACCGCGGTCCAGCGAACCGTCTTCACCCCCTGGCCGGCCACCGGTAGACCAGAGGGCGCCCCCGAACTGCGGGTCAGCCTCATCCTTGACGGCGGCGGCTGGGTCTTCCTCTACCTTGGTTCCGTCGACCCCTTCCACGGGCAGCCCTACTGCGCCGCCGCCAAGCACATGACCGCCTGCACCGTGCAACAACTGGCGGACGGCAGCCACCGGATCGATCGGCACTGGGCCTACCCGGGTGATCGTCTCGCCCAAGCCGTCACCGTCGTGCACCCGGACGGACATTGGGCAACCGCCCACGCGGACAACGCGATCTTCCCCGCGGACAGTGACAAACCCGGCGCCGGCGACGGGCGCCAGCCGCCGCTCACCACGGAAACGCTCGCCGTGCTGGCGACGCGAGCAGCCGGGACCACGCTCGTGCTGCCCACCTGTTCCGGCACAGACTGCGGGGCCGACCTGTCGGCAACGCAGTCGCCGTCGTCGATACCACCACCGACCCCGGCCGTGTGCGGAACCTGGTCCAACCCGGCGTACTCCGCCATAGGCAAACAGATCACCGCTCGCTACGGAGATATCCGAAGCTGCGGATGGTTCGGCTCTGGCTGGTACATCACGACACTGGGTGCAGATCATCAGCCTGGCATCCTGGGCATCTACCCCTGTCGACCTGGAGACGCCGTCTGCCGCGACGGCACGACTGATCATCCCTTCGCGGGATGGAGCTGGCGGGTGCCCCCGGGCGCCACTGGCGGGGTGTCGTTCGTGCACCTCGGCAACGGGGTGTTGTACCTGCACGTCGGTGGCGTCGGCTACGTCGGCTACCACATCGCGACGGACAGTTTCCGCGTTGGTGAACTGCCCTGACACGGTCTCCCACCTCCACCGCTAAAGCACAACGCGCTGACCTACGCGTTACCTGAATACCAAGATCAAAGAGTGCCTGTGGTCACGAAACTGGTCGGCGGATTCTGGCGGTCGTCGCAACACCGGCTTGTCATGCGGACTGTAGTAGCTCGCTGAAGGCTTCGAATGGCGTGCGCCAGCCGAGGGTCTTGCGGGGCCGCCCGTTGAGGCCGGCCGCGACTTCGGCGAGGCGTTCGCGGCTGTGCGCGGACAGGTCGGTGCCTTTGGGGAAGTACTGGCGCAGCAGGCCGTTGGTGTTCTCGTTCGTGCCGCGTTGCCACGGTG
>DASTXN010000103.1:0-15523 GCA_035765515.1 Jatrophihabitantaceae bacterium
GCAACGGAGATCGTTTACGCGCTCGGCCTCGATGAGGACCTCGTCGGCGTGACGTTCGAGTGCAACGAACCACCGCGGGCGCGCCGGGAGAAGCGGATCGTCGTGGGCGGTCGCGACACTTCCGCGATGACGCCCGGCGACATCGATCGCTACGTACGCGAGCAGTTGGCCGCAGGCGAAGATCTCTACACACTCGACGCGGGAGCGCTCGCTGAGATCGCGCCCGATGTCATCCTCACCCAGGACTTGTGCCGCGTCTGCGCACTGCCGACCGATCACGTCGAAGACGCGCTCGACTACCTCGGCTGCCGCGCCGACGTCGTCTCACTCGATCCGCACACTCTGGACGACGTCCTCGACTCGATCAAGATCGTCGGAAAGCGACTCGGTGCCGAGCCGCGCGCCGACGAACTCGTCGCCGCACTCCGGGCGCGTCTGGACGCGGTTGCCTCGCGCGTCGCCGCCGAGCCACGTCCTCGTGTCGCCGTACTCGAATGGATTGATCCGCCGTTCACCGGCGGCCACTGGGTGCCGGACCTCATCACCGCCGCCGGCGGGCAGTCGGTTGTCTCAGACCCCGGTGAACACTCCCGCGAACGCAGCTGGCACGACATCGCCGACGCCCGCCCCGATCTCGTCCTCGTTTCACCCTGCGGCTTCGGCCTGGACGGCGCGGCCGTGCAGGCCGTGGCCGTGACCGAACGGCTACCTGGCGTGCCGGTCTGGGCGATAGACGCCGACGCTCTCGTGGTGCGTCCCGGACCCAGGCTCGTTGACGGCGTCGAGGCGATTGCGACGGCCCTGCACCCCGGCATGTTCGATCGGCAGCTTCCCGCCATTCGTCGGATCGCCTGATCGCTCAGCGCCGACGGCGGCGTCGTTGCGCGTGAGCGATACCAAGCGACCGGCGAGTGGTTCGATCAGCTCTCCAGGGCGGCGACGGTCGGGGCAGTCTTTGAGTAGCCGGCGGCCTCGACGATCTTGCCGTCGACGACCCGCATGACGTTGACGCCACCGACCGAGTCGGCGGGGCCGGGACCCCACACGTAACGCCAGCGGATGAGCGCCCACTCGCCACCGGTCTGGACGTCCTCGACCTCGAAGTGGCTGGTTGTGTCGTCGATGAGCGCCTTCCACGAGCTGAACGAAGCGTCGTAGCCCTCGTAGCGGGTGCCATCGGGGGCTGGCTGGATGCTCTCCATCACGCAGTCGGGGGCGATGATCTCTTGCAGGAGCGTGGCGTCCCGCTCCTGGAACGCCCGGTTGAAGCGGTCGATCACCGCGTCGGTTGTCTTCGTCATGTCTTCAGTGGGGCTCATGCGTTCCTTCTTGGTCACGGTTGGGGACTGCTAACGGTTAGACGGCATCACGGTCCCGATCTCATCGGTGTGGCCGCCGATCCGTAAAGCGGTGTCGAGGGTGGCTCAGGGCTTCTCCGCGAAGACGTGGCCGACGGCGCCGCCGCTGAAGGCGACAGCGCTGATCGGCTCGAGGGTGTGGGCAGGGGTGAACAGTCGCTCGCCGGCGCCGAGGACGACGGGGTGGACGACGAGGCGGTACTCATCGATCAAGCCGGTCTCGACCAGCGACCGCGCAAAGCGCACCCCTCCCTGCGCCAGAAGATAGCCGTCGGAGCACTCACGCTTCAGTCGCGTGATCGCATCGGTGAGATCGCCGGAGACGATCGTGGTCTTGGCCCAGCTGGCGGACTCGAGGGAATTCGAGAACACGACCTTCGGGATGTCGTTCATCGCCGTGGCGAACGGCCCGGACGCGCCGGGCCAGAAGCCGGCCCACCTGAGGTAGGTGGCGGCTCCGACCAGGAGCAGACCGGCATTGGCCACCGTCTCGAGCACCCAGCTCGTGCTGTCCGGAGAGCGGCCGACGGCTTCCCAGCCGGTGCTCCCGTCGGCCGGTGCGACGTAGCCGTCGAGCGAGACAGACATCTTGAGAACAAGGGTGGCCATGTGCTGCTTCCTTTCGTGCGGGACAGAGGCCGCGACAGACGCGCGCAGTGCCGACGGCAGGGCCGGACGGAGGGCGCAAGGCAGTGGGTCTGGCCCTCCGTACGGTTGGTTCGCAAGGTGGGACGGTTCAACCTGGCCGAACTCATCGGTGCGGCCCGAAGGTGCCGGGCGAGGATCGTCTACCGCGAAGGAATGGCGCGTGACGAGAAGTAGGCGAGCGGGGTACGGCGTCGGCGGCGCTATGAGCTGATCCGCGTTGGCGCGCGGCCGTCCACCGCCCGTCTACGGTGAGGGTGGCGGGTCGCGATGCCGGGAGCATTGGCGATGGTGATCGAGCGAGGGAGTGCGTGATGTTCGAAGCAGAGGACATCCGGGACTGGCGCGGGCGTGACGTCGTGGATCCGGCTGGCTCGAAGATCGGCTCGCTCGAGGCGGTGTACTTCGATACTGCGACCGAGCAACCCACGTTCGGCACGGTGAGGGTCGGCATGGTCGGCCGGCACCGACTCGTGTTCGTCCCGCTGTTCGAAGCGAGGGTGTCGCCGGACCACGTCCGTGTCACGGCAGACAAGAAGCTGGTCAAGAGCGCGCCATCGATCGACACCGACGGCGAGCTCGCCGCAGCCGAGGAGCCCAAAGTCTTCGAGCACTATGGCTTGCGTTATGAACCAGGTATCTCGGGTGAACGTCGCCTGGGACGCAGGTAACGGCGTACTAGCGGTCCTGCGATCTTCGGCGCCGGTGCTCGGGAGGCGAACGTGCGGAGGGCAGCTCGACCGGGTCGACGGATCAGCGCGTGGGCTCCCGACGGCGACGGCGACGGCGACGGTGGCGGCCGGCCCGCATCGGCACAAGTGCCGGCTGCATCCGGCGAGGAGGAGCTGCTCGGCGGAGGTCGCCGGCCTCGCCGCATCGTGCCTCTGGGCTGGGCGGCCGTCCTGGCCCTCGCGACGTTGGTCGCGACCGGCGTGTGGTACCACAATCGAGCTGACCGCGCGATTGCGGTGAGTTACTCCGGCAGCACGGTGGACAACGCCCATGCGGTGATCTCGGGCGCGGACGCCGCCTTCGTCCGCTACGTCCGCGACCATCACGGCGCACGTTCCGAGCATGCGCGGTGCTACTTCAACCAGGTCGGTGGCCGAGCCGGCACCGACGTGAGCGCGACTGTGTTCTGCGGGCCGGTGCTGTTCTACGGCGGTGCCGCCCCCGCGATGTATCTGCGCTACCCACTGTCCCCGTCCGGCGCGGCCGTCCACAACCATCTTCGATTGCAGCTCGGCGACCTGCCTGCCTCGGCGACGCCGCAGTCCCTGCCTGTCGATGCCCGCCTGGAGCGCCCGGACTGCCGCACCCTGCCCGAGGGAGCAGACGGCGTGGTCCCGCCGCCGCCGCCACCGGCGCCGTTCTACGCAGTCGTCCGAGTGAACGGATCGGACCTGCCGCGCCTGTCGCCCGCACCGGACACGGCAACCATCGGCAGTCGCAATGTGCAGGTCACGATGCGGGCCAGCGGGTTCGTCCCCTACTACGGCCACGACGCCCACGCCAGATCGGCGCCGCCCGGTCAGCGGCTGCTCGGGTTCCAACTGCAGATCGGCCAGGGCGAGATCGGATCCCTGAACGACGCCGAACAGCCGGTCCGCATCGGACTTGCTCTCGACGATGGGTCGACACGCGCGTTGCCGCTCGCGCTCGGGGACATGTCGACGAACGAACCCAAGACACGCTTTGTCGTCGCAGCCGTTCCCGCGGACGCGCGAACCGCCGACCTTGTCGTCCGCGACGCCGGCATCACGCAACGGCTGTCGATCCTGACCGGCGTTCCCGGCAAGGACAACATCGCCGTCCTTGCCCGTCCTGCCACTGCCCGGCACGGGAAGGCGACGTCTACCGGGAGGGCACTCGCGAAGGTTGACGCGAGCGGGAGACAATCGCGGACGCGCCTGACACTGCTTCTCTCGGGCGCGCACCTGGGCTACTTCTCGTTCTACGGGCCCGAACATGCCAGCGCCCCGGACCGTGCGCTGCTCGGCCTCGATCTCTACTACCAAATACCTGACGACCCATGCCCGGGTTCCGCGTGCGCCGACATGTTCGGTGCGAAGAACTTGGTACTTCTGCCGGACGGCGGTGCGCCGATTCGAGCCCATGAGTTCACCGGTCACGACGTCGAGTTCGACGTACCAGCGACTTTCCACTCCGGGACGGTGATCATCAGCGGCGCAAGCAGGACCTGGTCGGGCCGGATCGTCACGCTGATCCGGCCCTACCGGGTGAGGGTCAGCTTTCCGAACTGATCGCCCCTCGCGGCAAGCCGCTTCCTTCGGGGTCGGCCATGATCACGTGGTCGAGGGAGCCGCGAGGGTCGAACTCGGACACGACCGAGCCAGACCGGTGGCGTATCGGAGGCCGGATACGGGCAGGTATCGGGCGTGGACGAACAGCATGATCTCGCGAACCGAATCGCCGCCGCCGCGCAACGGCAGGAGGTACACCTCGCGGTGGCCGAGTCGCTCACCGGCGGGTTGGTCGCCTCCCGGCTCGCGGCAGCGCCGGATGCCAGCACATGGTTCCGTGGCGCAGTCGTCGCCTATGCCCGCGAGGTCAAGCACGAACTGCTGCAGGTACCGGCCGGGCCGGTCGTCAGCGAAGCAGCGGCCGCCGCGATGGCCACCAGCGTCGCCGCACTGTTGGGCGCGCAGGTCTCTCTCGCGGTCACCGGCGTCGGGGGCCCAGGTACCCAGGACGACCAGGCCCCTGGAACCGTGTGGCTAGCCGTGTACCGAGGTGACCGGCCTCATACCCACCTGCACAGATTCGAGGACGATGGCGACCCCGCGGCCATCTGCCAACAGGCATGCGCAGCAGCATTACGGCTACTGGCGGACACCCTCGGCGCCTGAACCGCGTCCAAGCGGCGCTAGGTCGTCGCGGGCGCCCAGGGCTGCACGAAGTCGTTACCTTCGCGGCGCTCGACAGCCATCAACAACGGCGCCGCGGTCGCGCCGTCGAGCTGCTCGCGGATGATGTCGGCATGCCCTGCGTGACGAGCAAGTTCTTCAACGTGGTGCATGAGCGCATGTCGCTGCACGGAGTCGGTCGGGGTGTACAGCCCGTCCCACGGTGCAGGCGGAGCCAGCACAGCGCTGCCCGGGTCGGTGGTGCCAACGCCGCTCCCGGTGCCATCGAGGAGATCGCTCGCCTCGTTGCGACGGGTCGGCTTCGCGTGCCCATCGCAGCAACCTTCCCCGTCGAACAGATCCGTGCCGCCGTCGAGCTCCAAGCCGGCAGGCACGTGCACGGCAAGATAGTCATCGACCTCTAGCCCTCAGCTGTCCAGAGTGCCTTATGGGCCCGGCTGTGCCCGCCGCGAGCAGGGGGCAGCGCCTAGGTGATCGCCGCGCGCTCACGTTCGACGAGGTGCATCCACGGGCCGGCGCGCGCCTGTTGCGCCACGCGCATCGCGGAGTCCAGGTAAGAACGGGCTTGCCGCAGCTCGCCGCCGGCAATCGCAGTCCAGGCCAGTGCCAGGTCGATCGGCCCGAGCGAGAACGACGCGATCCAGCTGAGCTGTCCTGCTCGCGCCGACAGCCGGGGCGCGAGCAAGCCGGCACGTGGGTCACCGAGCCGGGCGGCCGTCCAGGCCAGGCAGATCAGCACGGTGAGGCCCAGTTGGTCGTCGATCACGTTGTCCAGCCCGCGCGTGATTATGTCGTCGAACAGTCGAGCGGCCACGGTCAGGTCGCCGCTCTCGGCCAGGGCCGCAGCCATGGTCGACTGCCACGAGACGTCGTGACCTGCGAACGGCTCGAGTGCCGCCAGGGCGTCGACGGCCGCGTCCGCCCGGCCGCCCGCCATGTGCGCCGCGTAGCACTGACCGGACCGGCTGCCGTGGATAAGCGTCGGGTGGATCCCGATCTCGTCACCGAGTTCGGCTGCCCGTTCGATCATCGCGTCCGCTTCGTCGTTCCCCAGCAACACATGCCACCCGGCCCGGCGCGTCAGCGCGACCCATCGGAAGTAGGGGAGTGACGCCCGTTCGGCGACCCGTTCGAGCGTCGACAGCTCGGCGTCCGCGCGTGCCATCTCCGCCCTGCGCACCCTCGCGTCGAAGGCGATGACGGCCGCTTCGCCCGAGATCGCGGGCTCCCTCGCATGGGCCGCGATGCGGCGCAGCTCGTCGGCATCGTCGAGTTCCGTGGACGGCTGCATGCGGCCGAGCGTGTACCGCGCCACCAGGGCGGCGGCGATCGTCGCCGGTTCGCCGGCGCGCCGGGCTTCGACGACGGCCTCGCCGGCGAGCGCAGCGGCGTTTTCGGGACGTGACCAGCGGGACTCGAGGGCGAGCGCTGCTTTCACCCTGGCCCGCAGCTCCGGCTCGGACGCCGGAAGTCCGGCCAGGGCATCGGTGAGCGCGACGATCGTCGCGGGATCCTCGACGAGCGCGGTCTGGGTAGCGCCCCAGTGCACGCCGGCGAGCGTGGCGCGGGCGAGTTGGACGGGATCGTCGAGGCGGTACGCCAGCTGCCGCGCTTCCTGCAGCACGGTGACGTACCCGGCGTCGCCGGCGTCGTGCATGGCCGCCCCCAGGTTGATCATCAGGTTGCAGCGTTCGGTCAGCTTGGTCTCGGCGGGGTCGTGTGCGTCGAGGATTGCCCGTGCCGCGTCCAGATGCTCCACAGCTCGGCGGAACGCCAACCGGGCGCTCGCCTGCCGGGCCGCCTCTTGGTGCGCCAGCACGGCACGGTCGGCCTCGAAGTCGCCGAGCGCGACGGCGCACCCCCAGTGGTGTGCGCGGCGCGGCACCTCGTCGTCTAGGCCGCGGGCATCGAAGGCGACAGCGAGCGCGCGATGCAGTCTCGGCCGTCGTGCGTCGTCGACCGCGACGTCCACGCACTCCCGCAGCACATCGTGATGGAACCTGACCGTCGTGTTGTCGAGCGAGACCAGGCCGAGGTTCACGCCACGGGCGAGGGCGGCTCGGGTCGCGTCGGGGTCGCCGGTGGCGTGCGCCAACACTTCGAGATCGACCTGGTCACCGGCCAGGGCTGCCAGCTCGAGCACGGGGCGCAGCGACGGCCCGAGCGCGCGCAACCGCAACTGCACCAGTTCGCCGAGCGCGGCGGGCAGGTCGAGTGAGCCGGCGTCGAGCACGCCGGTGCGCTGCCGCTGCGCCAGCAGGTGACGGATCATCTCCGCGACGTAGAGCGGATTGCCGGCGGCGCGATCCGCGAGCACCGTGGCGAGTTCCGGCAGGTGCCGCCCCACCGCGGCGTCGAGCAACTCGTCGACATGCTCACCGCGTAGCGGAGGCAGGTCCAGGCGGAGTACGCCGGGCGCGGTCAACAGCGCGGCCAACTCGGCGGCGAGGTCGGGGTGGGCGACCTCGCCCACGCGACAGGTCGCGATCACGAGCAGCCGCAGCCCGCCCTCGTCAGCCAGCACCTGACGCAGCAACGACACGCTCGCGACGCTGGCCCACTGCAGATCCTCCACGACGAGCGCAACCGGTTCGGACCGCGTCGCGGCGCGCAACCAGGAGCGCACGGCCGCGAACAGCCGTCCCGGGCCGGCGCCGCCGGGTGGCTGCGCGAACGAGTCGGACGGGGCGGCGGCGCGCAGCCGCGCCAGGTCACCGGCAGCGACGCCGAGCTCGTCCAGCACCGCCGGGCCGCGAGCGGCCAGATAGTCCGCCAGCGCGTCGGCGAACGGACGGAACGGCACGGACAGATGGCCGTCCTCCCGGCCGTGCAGCACAAGATGGCCCGCGGCTTGCAGCGACTCCGCGAACTCGCCGGCCAAGCGGGATTTGCCGGCGCCGGGCTCGCCGACGAGCACGACGCTGCGCGGACCCGCGGTGCTGGCGCGAGCCCACTGCGCTGCCAGGGTCGCGAGTTCGGTCTGGCGACCGACCAGTGGGAACCGCGAGTCCGCGACGGACGGGTCGGCACCCAGCAGCGCGAGATACGCGGCCTCGGTCTCGGGCGACGGGCTGGCCCCGAGGTCGTCGCGCAGCCGGCGGCGGCACCGCTCGTACACGTCCAGCGCCGCGGCTCGCTCACCGGCCGCCTCCCGCGCGCGCATCAGGATCCGGAAGGCCCATTCGGCGTACGGGTCGGCACGCAACGCGTCTTCAGCCGCGGCCACCGCGGCAGGGTAACGGCCCAGCGCGACCGCGCTCTGCGCGGCAACGGCGAGCGTCCGCTGATGCCACGACGCCAGCCGGCCCCGCCACTGCTCGACCCATTCGCCGCCGCAGTCCGGCAGTAGCGGCGCGCTCGCGATCGAGCCGGCTGCACAGGCCGCGGCGTACGCACGTTCGTGAGCGCCCGCCGCGAGCGCCTGCTCAGCCGCAGCCAGCTCGGCCATCGCTAGCTCGACGTCGACGACCGTGTCGGGGGGCAGGCACACCCGCACTCCCGTGGAACTGCTCGTCACGGCGTCCTTGGTCAGACCGGCCTCGAGCAGCGCGGCCCGGACCCGGCTCACCGTGCCGCGCAGCGCGGTCTCCCAGGTCGGCGGCGATCCGTCCGGCCAGAGAATTTCGGACAGGCGATGTTTGGTGGGCGGCGAGTCGCGTTCGAGCACGAGAACGGCGAGCGCGAGACGGGTCTGAGGGCGTTGCAGCGCTGCCACGGCGGTGGGCTGCCCGGCGCGGACGATGCCCGGAACCTGTCCGGTGAGGTCGATCCTCAGGCTGGGCACGGTCGGGCGGCCGCTGGGATTACGCCTGCGTTACGACGGATCACTACGTTCTGCACGCGACGAGGTATCACGGTGACGCTCCTGGACGGTTCGGGTCCTGCGGCGGAGTCTTGCACGCCCGCAACCGGCACGCGCGTCGAAAGATGACATTTTCGCCCGCGGGATCGAGGGGTCGTCATGATCGACACGTCCACAGTTGATGTCGGCACTGCGCCGGCGCCGCCGGCCATCGACCTGCCGTACCCGCAGCGGCTGAAGGTCATGCGTGAGTTCCATGTCGGCGGCGAGATCGCCAGGCGCACCGGACCGGTCGCCGAACTCAAGCTCGGGCCGCGGTGGCTTGGCGTCCCCCGCATCGTGTTCGTCACCTCGCCGCGCGGCGCGCACGACGTCCTCGGCGGGTTCGACGGCACCTTCGACAAGGAACAGGTAGTGCACGTCCAGGGCCGTTTGCTCGCCGGGCCGAACCTGTTCAACCTGCCGCACCGTCCGTGGCAGTCACGCCGCCGCGCCGTCCAACCCGTGTTCACGAAGCACAATGTCGCCAGCTACGCCGGCGACATCGACGCGGTCGCGCGGTCCAGCGCTGACGACTGGATCGCGCGCGGCGAGATCGACCTCGACAACGCCACCAGGCGGCTGACCCTCGAAGTGCTCGGCCGCTCCGTGTTCGGGATGGACCTCGGCCCGATGGCCGAGGAGATCGCGCCGCATGTCCAGCGCTATATCGCCTACCCGACGCGGCGCGCGATGCAGCCGGTGCGCACCCCCAGATGGTGGCCCACGCGGCGCCGCGCGAGATTCCTGGCTGCCCGTTCCGCACTGCGCGCTCTCGCCGCCGAGGCGGTGCGCCGGGCCCGCTCGGATCCGGCGCATCACGCCCCGCTGGTGCGTCGCCTGCTCGAGGCGACCGACCCCGAGACCGGCCGGGGTCTGGATGAGCAAGCCATCGTCGACGACCTGATCACCTTCCTCATCGCTGGGCACGACACCACGGCGACGACACTCGCTCACACGCTCTGGCAGCTCGCCCGCAACCCGGACATGCAGCAACGCGTCGCCGAGGAGGTGAGCCGATTCGGCGACCGGCCGCTGACCGTCGACGATGTGACCGAACTGCCGTTCACCGGGCAGGTGCTGTGCGAGACGCTGCGGCTGTGCCCGGCGGCGGCGGCAGTGGGCCGGCTCGCGATGCGCGACGCCGTCGTGGACGGCTACCGCATCGACGCCGGCGTCAACCTGGTCGTCTCCACCTACGCCATCCAGCGTGACCCGACGCTGTGGGCCGACCCGCTGCGCTTCAATCCCGACCGGTTCGAGACGGCACGCGTGAAGGCGATGGACCGATGGCAGTACCTGCCCTTCGGTGCCGGGCCGCGCTCGTGCATCGGCGACCACTTCGCCATGCTCGAAGCCACGCTCGCGCTCGCCACGATCGTGCAGCGCGCCCGGTTCACGAGCGACCAGCCGGACTTTCCCGTCACCGTCCCGTTCACCCTCGTGGCTGCCGGACCGGTGCACGCCACCGTCAGTAGCAGGAGCAATCGCCCGCAACCGAAGGTCGAAGCCGTCGGGTCCGCGTGAGTGCGGTGCGGACCATCCACGCCAGCGGTGGGGCGTGAGTCAGGAGTTCTCGCCCGACGCGATCGTCGAACGGGCGCGGGCGTCGACCGGACTCCACGACCTGGGCTCCGAGCATGTGCGCGACTACCTCGAGGCATGGTGCGCCGACCTCGATGCCCCGCTGCTCTCGGACGCAGGCCGTGCGCGACTTGCCAGGCTTGCCGTGCGCAATCTCGAGACGCGGCTGCGGGTCGAGGACACGGTGCGGCGGCACCCCGAGATCCTCGACGTCCAGCTCCCGCGAATCGTTCGGATTGCCGGCCTGGCGCGTTCCGGGACGACCCTGCTGCACCAGTTGCTGGCGCTCGGCCCCGCACGCCGGGCATTGCTGCGCTGGGAACTGCTCGAACCCGTGCCCCCGACCGAGGCGCCGACGTACGCCGACGATCCGCGTATCGACCGGGTCGCCAGATCGATGCAAGCCCTGCGCGGTACCGACCTGCAGCGCATGCACTGGGTCGAGGCCACGGACCCGGAGGAATGCACCTGGGGGTTCTACGATCTGAGCGGCCTGCTCGGCCGCGGGTGCCTCAGCGCGATGCCCCGGTGGACCGAGGCGATTCTCGACAGCGGCCGCGACCACCGACATACGTATGTCGAGTACCGCAGGCTCGTCCAGCTCCTGCTCTGGCGCAACCCGCTACCCGCCGGTGGAACGCTGGTGCTGAAGTGCCCGACGGACAACGACTGCCTGGGCGAGTTCATCGACGTGTTCCCCGAGGCCGCCATCGTCCAGATCCACCGCGATCCGTTCCGCACGGTGACCTCGGCGTGCCGCATTCAGCAGGTCATCAACCAGCCGTTCTTCGCCGAGGGCACGCACATCAGCGATGCCCAGCTGCTCACGCAGGTGAGGTCGAAGACGGCCCCGCAGGCCGACGCGCTGGTGAACGTGTCGCAGTCGCACCCAAACCTCGTCACGAACGTCCGCTACGCCGATCTGATGGCGCAGCCGGCGGCTACGGTCGACGCGGTCGAAGAACGCCTCGGGCTGCCGGACCGAGGCGCTGCGGCGAACCGGGTCGCCGGCTTGCTGGAGCGGCAGCGCAGCGGTGGACGGGTGGCGCCACCTGCCGCGTACGACGACTTCGGCGCAACCCCGGACCGCGTCCACGGTGAGCCGGCCTTCGCGCGCTACATCGCAACGTTCGACATCCCCGCGGAGCGGGAGCGAGTCAGCGTGCCCCGAAGCTGACCTTTCCGGGTCGGACATCCGGGTGATTACCTGGGCGAGGGTCGCCGCGAGCATGACGGCTTCCGCCACGACGCAGACGCTCCGGCCACCGCGGTCTGGCAGCATGCTGGCGTGATCGGGTGGCTGGTGGGGATCGTCGTCGCGGAGGCTGTGCTGGCTGCGGCCGCTCGATGACGGACGTGACGCCGAACTCAAAGGCCTGCCCGGTCAGCACCGCCTCTACGCCGTGCAGTGGACCTGAGTGGAGAATGGGTCGGCGTGGGGGACGCGGACGAGCTCAGCGCGCTGCGCGGGCTGAGCGACGCCGCGCGAACCCTGCTCGCGCTGGAGGCCGACAGCGCGGTCGAGGACGCGGCGATCGCACCGGTCCGCGCGGACGCCCTCGCGCGATACCGCGCGTACGTCGAGCGATTCGGCCCGCTGAACCGCGGCGAGCTGATCGAGGGCCCGGTGGATCAGCAGACCGGGCAGCCCGCGCTGCGCTGGCGCCGTCCCGACCTCGGCGGCTTCCGGACGGATCCCGACTACTACACGGTGATGGCGCTGGAGGTGTTCGACCAGCAGACCGGCACGGCCGAGCCGGCACCCATCCTGCTGCGCCGCGTGCACGGCCGTCCCGAGCCCGCGACCCGGGTCGCCAACGTGGACGAGGCGCTGATCGTCTGCCGCGCCGAGGGAAGGCTCGACCTGGACCGGTTCGCCGACCTGCTGGGACTGCCGAGCGCGGCGGACGCAGCAGCGGCGCTCGGTGACCGCGTCCTGCCGGATCCGGAGCTAGGCGGGGCACCGATCGCCGCCGAGGACTATCTGAGCGGCGACGTCCGTGCCCGGCTCGCAGTCGCGCGCGAGGCCGCGGCCGGGGACGAGCACTACCGCCGCAATATCGAGTTGTTACAAGCCGCCGTCCCGCCGGACGTCGGCCCGCTCGAGATCGCCGTCTCCCTCGGCGCGCCGTGGATCAGCGCCGAGGACATCGAGGCGTTCATCCGCGAGGTGCTCGGCGGCCGGGCCCGCGTGTGGCACCTGCCGTCGGCCGCGTTCTGGAAGATCGTCCCGCTGGGCAAGGAGCCGGCCGGACGGTTCAGCACCGGCCGCATGAGCGCGTACGACGTGCTCAGCCACGGGCTCAACGGGCGCGCGCCGATCGTCGTCGACCTGGTGGCCAGCCGGGTGCCGGGCAAGCGCGTCCGCCGTCGCAACGTCGAGGAGAGCATCGCCGCGCAGGACCGGTTGATCGCGCTGCAGGACGCCTTCGCGGACTGGTTGTGGCAGGACGGTGCCCGCACCGAACGGCTGGTCGCCGAGTACAACCGCCGCTTCAACAGCCACCGGCCGCGCCGCCCGGACGGTTCGCAGCTGACCCTGCCGGGGATGGCCGACGGCATCGAGCTGTGGCCCTGGCAGCGGGACATCGTCGCGCGCGCCCTGACCACACCGGCCACCCTGTGCGCGCACGCCGTCGGCGCGGGCAAGACCCGGTCGATGGCGGTGCTGGCCATGACCGCACGCCGGCTCGGCCTGGCCCGCAAGCCGCTGGTCACCGTCCCGGCGCACCTGGTCGAGCAGACCGCGCGCGAGTTCCGGCAGGCCTACCCGTTCGGCCGGTTCCTCGTCGCAGGGGAGGACGGCGCCGGCTCGCGAGTGCGGCTGGCGGCGCAGTGCGCAACCGGCGACTGGGACGCCGTGATCGTCTCGCACGGCATGTTCAGCGCACTGCCGGTAGCGCCGGAGACCGAGCGCGAGTGGCTCAACGCACGCATCGCCGAGACCGAGGCCGAGCTGCGTGGCGGGCGCGGTGGGCGGCACGGGCGTGCGGTGCTGCGGCGCCGGATGGCCACCTTGCAGGCCCGGTCCGACCGGCTGGACGGGGCTGTCCCGCCGCCGGTGACCTTCGACGCGCTCGGTGTCGACCTGCTGATGGTCGACGAGGCGCACTACTTCAAGCGCCTACCGGTCACGTCCCGCCGCGAGGGCATCTCGCTCGGCTCGTCGCAGCGCGCGGCCGACCTGCTGCTGAAGGCGCAGTTGCTGCGCGAGCGACGCGGCCGCCGTCCGAGCCTCGCGCTGTTCACCGGCACGCCGTGGTCGAACACGATCGCGGAGACGTTCGTCTGGCAGACCTTCACCCAGCCCGACCGGCTCGCGGCCGCGGGCATCGAGCACTTCGACGCGTGGGCCGCGGTGTTCGTCGACTACGACGAGCTGTTCGAGGTCGCGCCGGACAGCGCAGGCTTCCGGCTCAAGCAGCGCCCGTCCCGCATCCGCAACCTGCCGGAGCTGCGGAACATGCTCGCCGACGTTGCGGACGTCCTGCCCGGCAGCGCGTTGGGCATCGACCGTCCCGAGCGCCGCGACGACACCGTCGTCTGCGCCGCCTCGCCCGGACAGCGCGAGTACATCGGCAGCCTGCAGTTGCGGGCAGACAAGATCAGGCGTTCCCGCGCGCACGGCGTCCCCGGCGAGGACAACATGCTCGCGTTGTGCGGCGACGGACGGCGGGTGGCGCTCGATCCGCGGCTGGTGGGTGTCGCGGAGGAGTCGTCCAAGGTCGCCGCCATCGCCGAACGCGTCGCGCAGATCTACGCCGAGCACCGCGACGCGCGCTTCGCGGGTAGTGCCGTCCCGGGCGTGCTGCAGATCGTCTTCTGCGACCAGGGCACGCCGCGCGCGGACGGGCTGCAGACCTACGGCCGGCTCCGGCGCGCGATCGTGGCGCGCGGCATCGCGCCGGAACGCGTGCGGTGGGTGCACGAGGCGAGCACGCCGGCCGAGCGGACCGCGCTGTTCGCCGCCTGCCGCGCCGGTGAAGTGTCGGTGCTGTTCGGTTCGACCGACACGCTCGGTACGGGCGCGAACGTGCAGACCCGGCTGCGCGCGATCCACCACGCGGACGCGCCGTGGCGGCCCTCGGACATCGAGCAGCGGGAAGGCCGCGCGCTCCGCCCGGGAAACCGCAACGCGACGGTTGACGTGATCCGTTACGTGACCAGGGCGACCTTCGACGGCTACATGTGGCAGACGCTGGAGCGCAAGGCCCGGTTCATCGCGCAACTGCAGCGCGGCATGGTGGACCGTGCGGACTCCGGCGTCCGGACGATCGACGACCTGGGCGAGAGCGTCCTCAGCTACGCCGAGGTGAAGGCGCTGGCGACCGGGAACCCGATGCTGCTCGAGGAGGCACGGGCCGCCGCGGAGGTCGCCCGGCTGCGGATCCTGCGGTCGCTGGACGCGCAGGCGCTCACCGCGGCGCGCGCCGCGCTCAAGGATGCGGAGCAGTCCGGTTACCAGCTGAATCAGCAGGAGCGGATGCTGCGCCGGACGCTCGCCCGGCTGGCCGCCGCCGGCCCCGTCACCGACAACGAGGCCGAGGTGCGCGCGGCCGTGGCCGCTGTCGTGCAGCGGATCCGCCACCCGGACCCGGCCGCGCCGGCCGGTCCCGAGCGTGCGCGCTGGACCGGCCTCGGCGTCGAACTCGTCCCGGTCTGCGGCTGGCGGGTGGCGCGGGTCGACGACTTGCTGGTGCGCGTGACGCTGGACCATCGCCCGGTCGACGAGTTCACCCTTCCCGCCCGCGCCTTCCGCCGCGGCGAGACGCCGGCGGCCGAACGTGCCGTGATCACCGCCCTGCGCCGGTGGCGCCGGCGCGTCGAAGAGCGGGTCGCCGAGATCGAAGCGGCGGCGGTCGCAGCCGAGCAGGCTGCCGATCGCGCGCGCGAGACCGTCCGCATGCACCGCTTCAACCGGGCGGACGAACTCGCCGCCGCCGAGCAACGCCTCGTGCTCATCCGCACGACCCTCGAGGCAGCGGTCGAGGATCTCGAACCCGACCGCGACGGCGCAGCCTGACGTCCGGCGACGGATCCTCCGCCCAGGCCGGCAGCGTCAGGCCGACCCGACCAGAGCGTTTCGACGGTGGCCGTTGCGCTGGCTCAATGCGATTCCGGTTCCGGTCACGAAGACCAGCAGGCACGGCAGCGACACCCACGCGGCCGCTGCGAACGTGTCGTTCAGTGCGAGGTAGCCGATCGCC
>DASTXN010000104.1:0-21933 GCA_035765515.1 Jatrophihabitantaceae bacterium
AGGTCCTTCACACGGCCGCCGCGCACCAGCACGATCGAGTGCTCCTGCAGGTTGTGGCCGACGCCCGGGATGTAGGCGGTGACCTCGATGCCGCTGGTCAGGCGCACACGAGCGACCTTGCGAAGCGCGGAGTTCGGCTTCTTCGGCGTGGTGGTGTAGACGCGGGTGCAGACGCCGCGGCGCTGCGGGGAACCCTTCAGCGCCGGGGTCTTCGTCTTGCCGATCTTGTCCTGCCGGCCCTTGCGGACCAGCTGATTGATCGTAGGCATGTGGCCTGCAATCTCCTCGTTCGTCGAGTTACTGCTCGTGTACGTCGGTGCACGTCCAAGGCGTGCGCCCGGGCGATTCCCCTGCTGTTGTCTTGTCCTTGCCATCCGATCCCCGAGGTCGGGCGTGTCGCTCGACGCACAGGCCAGCCCGGAGTGCAATCCTTCGGTCTGGACGGTTGGCCCCGCGCTCCGCGATCCGGATTGGATCACCAGGCACAGGTCAGGGCCCGGATTCCTCCGAGCACAAGTGGTAAGCCTACCTGGCCCGGTTCCGGAGTTCCAAATCCCCCTCCCCGGAGGCCTCCGTCGCGCGGTCTGCCCGTCAGCCGCGGGTCCAGCGGAACGTGGACATGACGGCGTCGAACAGCTCCACCAGCACCCGGGCGAGTTCGCCGTCGGCATCGCCGTCGCCCACAGTGCCGAACGAGACGGTGAGCCACCGGTCGGCGCCCTCGGGGATCGCCACCAGGTAGTCCACCCGGCGCGAGGCGAACTGGGACTCGTCCTCGGCGTCCGCGTCACCGGGCACGACGCGCTCGGTCCGCAGCGCGGGTGAGCCGTCGACCTCGCGGATCTCGGAGCCGTCCTGCTGGGCCGCGTAAGCGACCAGGACATCCTCGGGTTCGGGCACTTCGACCGAGTCGAACTGAAGCAGCGCGACGACGAACGAGGCGGGCACCGTGACGTCGTGCATCCGCTCGATCGGGACGTACAGATCGATCGCTTCGTTGTCGCGGGCCGCGGCGAGGTGGGCCATGACCTTCTTGCGCAGCTCGGCGCGGAACGGGCCGTACTTGTCGGCCGGCAATTGGGAGAACGAGCGGTCCAGGATGGCGTCGACGGACGCGCCAGGATCGTCGCGCAGGGACAGCCGGACCCAGCCGGGGGGCAGGACGACCCGGTACCCGATCTGCACGCCGGTCATCTACAGGGCAGGTTCGTCGAGCGGGACGAGCGTGATCGCGCGGGCCAGCTCGACCAGATCGTCGCGCGCGAGCAGGAGCCGGCCGAGCTCGTCCGAGCCGGTCACAAGCCCCAACTCCGCCTGCGGATGCCCGCGCCACACCACGAACATGTCGGCCCGCACGTGGTCGTCGTCGCCGTCCCGGACGTAGCGGATGATCCTGGTGGCGCTCATATCGGGGTGCAGCTCGAACGTCTCCACCACCGGCGGCTCCACGAGTTCCGGATCCTCCGGCCGCGGCAGGTTCGCCGCGAGCGACCCGCCGGCTTCCTCCGGCGTCATCATCATCAGATTGGCCGGCAGCAGCGACGCCGCCTTGCCCGGCGCGGCGATGACATTGATGAACCTCGCGTCCCAACGCGCCGAGTTGGGCGTCACGACGCAGCGCAGCAGCATCCGCTCGAACACGGACTCCCAGTTCGAGTCGGCTTCGCGATCCAGATCGCGGGCCCAGGCCTTCGCGGTCTGCGCGGCCCACTGGTCGTAGTCGACCGCACCAGCTGGCGGAATCATCACCCACCGGGACGGGTCGTAGTCGAACTTGAACCGGACTCCGATCACGGCTCGGACCCGGCCGGTTCCGCGCCGGGCAGGTGCAGCGCGTGCGCGATCGACTGCCCCGCGTCTTCCTTGAAGTGCTCCCAGCCTGCGCTGTGCGGCAGGTGATCGAGGCCGGGCAGCGAGGACTGGCTCAGGAAGTGGTTGGACAGGTCGGTCGCGCTGGCGATGCCGACCGTGACGCGGTTCGCGTTCAGCACGCTGCCGCCGGTGCGGGCCAGCTGCGCGATCGCGTCGCTGTCCGGGAACTCGGCGGCCAGCGCCCGCAGGTCCTTGACCGGTTCGGCGACGTCCTTCGCCCCGGCGGCCAGGCTCTCCAGCTTGCTGACCTCGGGCAGCGTGCGTGCCAGCGCCCTCGACCGGGCCGCGGTCTCGGCGGCGTCGGCCAACTCGGCGGTGGTCGCGTCGAAGCCCTTGAGCGCGGACGCGGCCCGCCAGCCCTTGACGGTCAGGAAGCGCTTGGCCAGGGTGCTGGTTGCGTCCTCCAACCCGGCCTTGACGCCGGTGCGTTCGAGCTGCACCGCCGCGCGCGCCATCGAGCCCTCCAGATCGGCGGATTCGCCGACGGCGGCGAGCCGCGCGCCCCGCGCCAGCCCACCGAGCACGCTGCCGGCGCCCATAGTGACCAGTGCGAACGCGTCGAGGGCGACCTCGAACCACGAGCCGTTACCGGTGGCGGCGAGCAGCGCGTGCCCGAGCATGGTGAGGCCGGTGAACAACGCTGCGAACGGCAGCAGGACCGGGAAGAAGATCGACAGCACCGCCAGGCCGGTCGCGATCCAGCTGAGCACCTCGACGACCATCTTGATCATGCCGACGTGCTGGCTGACCCAGTGCGCGATGTGGTCCCAGAAACCGTCCTTGAGCCCGTCGTGCAGCGAGTCGTTGATCTTGCCCGCGATCTTGTTCGCCTGCCGATCGCGCTCGGCGAGCGCGTCGTCGAACTTCGTGCGCGCAGCAGCGAGCGCTGTCCCCGCTGCCGCATAGTTCTGCGCCCGGGTGTGCTCGGCCTGCTTCTGCGCGTCAGTCGGATGTTCGGGGGCGGGACCGTCCGGTGGCTTGTTCGCGTTCTGGTCGGCGACCGCCTGCTGCGCCGCGTGCAGCGCATCGAGCGTGTCCTTCTGCGCGGTCTCCAGCGGCTGCACCCAGGCGGTGAGCGCCGACCCGACCGCGGCGAACCGGCCGTGCATCTTCTCGATCTTGTCGGCCGTGTCGCTCGCGGCCGAGCGCAGCTTCTCGGCAGTTTTGCCGACGAGTTCGTCACGCGCCGCGATCTTGCGCAGCCGGGTCACCTGGTCGCTGATCTCCTGGGCGACGTTGCTGTAGTACTTGGCCTCCTGGCTGACGGCGTAGCTGTCGCCGGCCACCGGGTCGCGATCGGCCAGGGGTGACCAGTCGACGGGCCTGGCCGTCATCGGGCCCGCACCACCTTCTGGGTCTTGCTCTGGTGCAACGAGCTGGCCAGCTTGCCCTCGGTGTCCTTGAAGCCCTCGAGCGCCTCGTCCACCAGGCCCTTCGTGGACTGTACCGATTTCATGATCTTCTCGCGGTGGCTGTCCCAGTCACCGGCGAAGCTGCCGAGGGCGTCGGAAATCGCGCTGGATCCCCAGTCGGACTCGGTCTGACTGCGCCGGCTCTTGAGCGTGTCGAGAGCGTGGTAGATCGTCCCCAGGGACGAACTGGATTCGCTGAGCAGGTCGTAATCGATCTTCAGGTCGGCCATTCGCGCTCCCCTCGAACGATCGGCCAGTCCCGGGCAGAACGACCATATCGGCCCAACGTCCCGTGGGCGAGTCCGGACGTCCCGCGCGCCGAATTCACGCCGACCGGTCCGGACTTGTGCCGGTCCGGACGTAGATCCGGTCGTTGTACGCGGCGAGCAGTTGGAACGCCGCCAGCAGGACGGTGTAGGCGCCCGCGAAATAGGCCCAGAACGCCCCGACGGCAACCGGCCACCACAGCAGCAGGCAGCAGAGATACAGCGGACGCCGCTCGTCACGGGCGTACGACAGGTGCCCGCTCACGACGAAGGCCGCCGCCAGAACGGCGCCGAGAACGACGGCGACCGCGAGCGGCAGATCGCTGTCCACTTGGACCAGCCGGATGCTCACCAGCGCGACGGCCGCTCCCCACCAGGCCGTGTATCGGCCCATGAGGCGCTTGGCGGCGTTCCCCTCGCGCAGCATCCGCTGGTTCCGCCGCAGGGTCCGCTTCAGCATCGCGTCACGCCCATCGCACGTCCCATCCGTTCATCCTCCTGGTCATTCGGCGACCGGTACCTGGACGGTGACCAGCTCGCCGTCGCCGAGGTGCACCAGCGCCCGCCCGGGCAGCACCTGCCCGCCGACGGACGACCGCGGCACCCGCAACCCGACGATGTCGCCGTCGGTAAGGCTCTGGGGCGACAGCAGCGCCCCGTTGCGGTTCTTCTTCACGTCGACCTGCCAGCCGGAGAAACCCGGGCAGACGTCCGCAGAATTGCCGCCGAGCACCAGCGCACGGTTCCGGTCGCCGGCGACCCGCAAGTAGCCGCGGAGCCAGTCCTTCGCCGAGACGTCCTTGTACAGCTCGGCGTCGTCCATCACCAGCGCGACCGGCCCGTCACCGGGCTCGACCAGCGCCGCCAGCTCGTCGTCGGTGAGGTCGTCGCCGGTCAGCACCGCGCGCACGCCGGGCCGTCCGTCCAGGCCGCGCAGCGGGGACGAGCGGGGCGCGGCGATCACGACCTCGGCGCCGCCGGCCAGGAAGGAGCAGACCATCGACAGCAGTACGGTGCTGCGGCCGGACTTCGGCGGCCCCGCCACGACGAACGACGGCGCACCGGCCGCGAGGTCCGGACCGAGCGCGAGCAGCTCGTCGCCGCCGACCCCGACCAGCCCCCACAGCGGCCGCTTCGCGTCGTCGGCGCGCATCTCCCACGCCTGCTCGAACGACAGCCGGCTGGGCAGCACGTCGACCCGGAACGCCCGGCGCGAGCGGGGAACAGCCGCGTCGCGTTCGGCGGCCTCGGCACCGATTCGGGCCAGCTCCGCCGCCTGTGCCGGGCCGGAGGGATCCGTGCCGAGGACGGCGATCTGCGTCTCGGTGCCGGCGTCGGCACGGAACGCCCGGCCCTGCGCGATGTCGTCGGGCAGCTTGCGGGGGTTCAGCCCGGCGAGCGAATAGTCGCCGCGGTCGGTCAGCCGCAGCACCAGCTTGTCCTCGGTGAGCGTCGAGACCCGGCCGGTGAGCAGCGACCGGTCACCCGCGACGATCAGGTGCACGCCGACGGACGCGCCCTCGCGCAGCACCATCCACAGCGCCTCGGTCAGCGCGCCGCCGTCCACCTCGCCGAGCGTGGGCACGAAGCCCTCCCAGCGGTCGAGCAGCACGAGCAGGTGCGGCAGCCGGTCGGCCGGATCCGACGCGGCGGCACGCTGCTCGGTGACGTCCGCAAAGCCGCCGCTACCCAGCAGCTCCTGCCGCTGCAGCACCTCGGCCTTGAGCCGGGTGATCAACCGGGTGGCGCGCTCGGTCTGCGTGCGCTGCACGACGGCGCCGCAGTGCGGCAGCTTGGTCAGCGGCAGCAGCGCGCCGTTGCCGCAGTCGATGCCGAACAGGTGCACGTCGGCGCAGCTGGTATGCCGCGCGACCATGGCCGCCACCGTGCGCAGCAGCTGCGAGCGCCCCGACCGCGGTGCGCCCGCGACGAACAGGTGTCCGAACGTGGCGAAGTCCAGGTACGCGGTGCGCCGCGCCTGCTCGGCGGGCAGGTCCTCGACGGCGTACGGCACCGGCGCGATGCGCGGGTCCGACCCGTCCAGCGGTTGTGCCTGCGCGAACTCGTCGGTGCTGAGCAGCTCGGGCAGGGCCGGCAGCCACGGGCTGTGCTGCGGCGGGACGGCGAGCTGCTCGGACGCGCCACGGATCGCCTGCACGAGCACGGCCAGGTCGGTGATCTCCTGCTCCTGCACCTGTTCGGCGCGCGGCGGCTGCGGAGCCGGGCGGCCCAGGTCCGTCCAGCGCAGCGTCGCCAGCCACGGCGCGCGGCGCGACTCGGCGGGCCCGGCACCCGGCCGCCGGCCACCGACGCGTCCGGACTGGAACGGCATCAGCGACGCGTGCCCCATCCGCACGTACGCGCGCCCCGGCGTGGACTTCGCGATGCGGGCCGCGTCCGGCACGTCGATCACGTCCGAGCTCTCGGCCGGGTCGGTCACGCGCAGCGCGATCCGGAGGTTGGTGTTCGCGCGGATCTCCGGTGACACGACGCCGGTCGGCCGCTGCGTGGCGAGGATCAGGTGGATGCCGAGCGAACGTCCCCGCTGGGCGATGTTGACCAGGCCGGTGACGAAGTCGGGCAGCTCGCGCGCCATCGAGGCGAACTCGTCGATCACGATCAGCAGCCGCGGTACCGGTGCGAGCGACGAGTCGCGGGTGGCGTAGTCGGCGTAGTCCTCGATGTCCTTCGCTTCCGCCGCGGCCAGGATGTGCTCGCGACGGGTCAGCTCGGCGCCGAGGGACGTCAGCGCGCGCTCGACGAGGTGGGTGTCCAGATCGGTGACCATGCCGACGGTGTGCGGCAGGTCGACGCAGTCCTTGAACGCGGCCCCGCCCTTGTAGTCGACCAGCACGAACGTCATCGCGTCCGGCCGGTTGGCCACGGCGAGCGAGGCGACGATCGTCTGAAGCAGCTCGGACTTGCCCGAGCCGGTGGTGCCGGCGATCAGACCGTGCGGGCCGTCGCGGCGCAGGTCGATCGCGAACGGCCCGTCGATGGACGCGCCCACGACCGCCTCGGTGCTCGCGCCGCTCACCTGCCAGCGCAGCGTGATCGCGTCCGCTGTCGGCGGCTCGAGCGCGAGCACGTCCAGCAGGCGGCAGGCCGACGGCAGCGCGCCGTCGTCGTCCGCGTCGGACACGTCCCGGATCGGCGCGACGGCGCGGGCCACGCGCTGGAACCAGGCGGGCGGGACGAGGTCCGGACGGACGTCTGTGATCGTCTCGGCGCGCTGCTGGCGCACCTGCAGCCGTCCGTCGGCGCCCGCCGTGACGACCGCGGTGCACTCCTCGGGCAGCAGCCGTTCGTCGGCGTCCAGGCAGATGCTGTAGACGCCGACGGCCGGGCCATCGCGCAGCAGCGTGACCACGCCGGGCAGGGCGCGCAGCCGGCGCGCGCCGTCGAGCACGACCACGAGATCGGGCTCGTCGAGAGCCGCGGCGCCGCCGGCGTTCGCGAGCGCCGTGCGCCGCGCCGCGATCACCTGGCCGAGTTCGGCGACGCGCCTGCCGAGCGTCTCGGCGTCGACACCGAGCAGCGCGTACGCGTCCTGCCCCAGCGCCGGGTGCAGGTGCGGCAGCCAGCCGGCCCAGCGCCAGTCGTCCTCGGCCTGACCGTCGGTGAGCACGTACACCTGCACGTCGCGCGGGCTCTGCAGCACGGCGAGCTGGCCGACCATCCACGAGGCCAGCCGGCGGGGCAGCTCGCCCGGCGCCGCGACACCGACCACGCCGGCTTCACGCAGCCCGATCGCAACCGGGACGTCCGGCGCCAGGCGCTGCACCATGCGGCGGTGCTCCAGCTGTTCGGGATCCTCGACGACGACCTCGCTGGCCAGGTCGGCCGTCCCGACCCGCACGGACAGGTGATCGGGGTCGGCACGCCGCCGTTCCCACAGCCGGGCGCGGGGGCCGACCGCGACAAGCAGCAGCTGGGCCGGGTCCGGGTTCGCGTCGCGCCGCGCGCGCCGCTCGGCCACCAGGGCGGCTGCGGCGTCGGCCTCGATCGCAGCCGATTCGGCGCGGTAGTCGGCCAGCTGCTGCCGATACGTCTTCTTGCCCTGCCGCTTGGAGCTGAGCGCGTTGCCCAGCAACATCATCGGCGTCATCGCCGCCATCAGCAGGTACATCGGGTTGCGCAGGACGAAAGCCATGACGACACCGAGCAGCGCCGGGGCGAGCGACCCGAGCGCCGGCAGGCCTCGGCCGGACGGCGCCACCGGCGGCTTGGGCAGCCGGAACGTGGTCTGGCGCAACGGCGGCAGCAGCCGGGGTGGCCGGTTGTAATCCAGCCACGCGCCGTCCTGCGACGGGAGCAGCGCGGCGTCCGGCGGCTGCGGCTGGTGCAGCTCCAGGAGCACGTCGCCGAGCTGCAGTTCGCCGCCGAACGGCCACTGCGCGCCGTCCGCGGAGAGCGGCTCGCGATCGAGCGACAACGTCAGGTCGCTGCCCGCGACCGGTCGCAGGTGGACGGTTCCACCGACCCCGATCGCCGCGACGGCCGCGACCGGTGGCAGGCCCGCTGCCGTCAGGGCCACCGCGCAGGACTGGTCGGCACCGATCGTCGCCTCACCTACTCCGAGGACGTGCACGGTGCCCGCACCGGGACCGGCCACGATCCGAAGCTCGACCACTCCGCTGGGTTCGCCCAGCACGGCCGACTGCGGCTCGCCCGCATCGCTCATGGTGAGCACGCATCCGTCGACGAGCGGGCTGTCGGCCAACGGCTGCTGCGGGTCCAGCGCGCGGCCGTCGAGGTAGAGCGTGCGCGGCCGCGCCGGCGCGCGCAGGTCAGCGAGGTTGACGACTGTGGACCCGCTCTCCGGGCCGCCCGTCCGACCGGCGAGCGCTGCCGTGATCTCGGCGAGCGGGGTGGCCGGGTCCGCGTCGACGATCACGTCTCGCGTCCGGCCGGTCGGCGGGTCGGCGACGGTGAGCGCGACTCTCATCCCACCTCGCCCCTGTCGATCTCGGCACCCGGCCGCGTCAGCCTACGACCCGCGGCCCGGTCCAACGCGGGCAAACCCGGCGCGGACGCGAACGGCCCGCCCGGACGATGCCGGGCGAGCCGTTCGGGACGTGCCTTACTTGTTGAGCGCGCTGGCCAGCTGCTGGTCGGTGTCGCCGAGCGCCTGCGCCGCGGACTTGAGGAAGCCGCTCATACCTTCGAGTCCGGCGATGGTCTTGGTGGCGCCGTCGTTGAACTCCATGTAGGAGCTGTCGAAGGCCTTGGACGACTTGTCCGTGACGTAGCCGCCGTTGACCAGGCTGTCGACGAGCTGCTTGAGCTCGCCGAGCTTGGTCTCGATGTCGTGCTGGCCGTTGGACAGCCGGGTCGCGGCATCTTCCATGTCCTGGTACGTGACGTTCAGGTTTGCCATGACGGCGTCCTTTCGCTGTTGGCGGTCGAGCTGAGATTAGAGCCTGCTGACAATCTTGTCCAAGTTTCACGCAGTTTGCGCGGCTGCGCTCCCGGGAGCGAGTTGGGCGACGAGGGCGTCGGTCTCCGGCTCCGGCCAGGCGCGGTGCTCGCGCAGCGTTCGGTACAGATCGGCGGCGACCGCGGCGGCCGGTTCCGGGCCGCGGCGCCCGGCCAGTGCGAGCAGGTCGCGCCAGAGCGGCTCCGCAGTCGGCGTCAGCTGCAGGCCGCGGCGCAGCACCTCCTCGGCATCGGCGGTGCGCTGCTGGTCGGCGAGCAACGCCGCGGCGCGGCGGGTAACCGCGGTGCCGACGACGTTCGCCTCGCGCGCGGACCGCGCGAACGCCAGCCACCGGTACCGCTCGGCCGGCGTGGCGGAGAACGCCTCTCCGTGGAACAGCGCGATCGCCTGCTGCAGTGCGGCCAGCTCGTCCGGGCCGGTCGCTGTGGCGGCGAGCCTGCGCAGCTCGTCGAGGTCGACGCGGACACAGTCGCCCAGCCGCCAGCGTCCGCCGTCGTCGATCAGCGCGGGACGGCCGGACGGATCGGTGCCCAGCCACGCCGCGACGTCCGCGAGCGCGGCCGCGCTGACGTCGTCGCTGACGCCACGCGGCCAGATCGATGCGCGCAGTACGGCGTCGTGCAGGCCGTCGGGCTGGACCGCGATCGCGACGACGATCTCGGTGGCCAGCTCGCGCTTCGCGGGGTCGATCGGGCCGGGCGCCGTGACGCTCACGGGGCCGAGCAGCTGTACCGCGACGGTGGCCGGCCCGGACGGAACGGGCGGGACAGCGCGCAGGGCCTCCTCGCGGGCGGCCGCCTGCTGCGGCGTCAACGCGGCGACGGCGCCGGACTCGGCACGGCGGCCGGCTTCCGCGCTGGCGGCGAGTTCGGCCAGCCGTGCCGCGCCCGCGCGCGGCAGCCGGTGCGCCTGCGCGCTCGCGCCGAGGATGCCGAGGTCGAGCCCGCCGGACGCGTCCAGCGTGAAGCGCCATCGCGCGCCAGCGGTGTCGCCCACGACGAGCACGATCACGTTCGAGCGGCCGGACCCGACGAGCAGTTGCAGCCGCCTGGTCTCGTCCGGCGTGGGCGGGCCCGACAGCACCAGGACGTGCGGGCGCCAGGCCTGGTCGCGCCTGGCCTGCCGCCCGGTGAGCACGCCGTCGACGCCGAGCTGGCGCTGGAGCCGCTGCACGGCCTCGTGCTCCTGCTCGAGTTCGTCCAGCAGGTCGGCCAGGTGCGCCGTCTCGGTGATCGCGCGCGGCTGGATGCGGGCCACGTCCGCGCCGTCGCCGAAACCGACCACGCTCACCCGCGCGCCGTCGCTCCAGACGCTCGTGGCCGCCTGCACGGCGAGCGCGGTCGCCAGCTCGCGGCCACGCTCGACGTCGCCGCAGAGGCTGACCAGTCCCGGCGCCTGCTCGAAGTCGACGAACACCTCGTACGTCTCGTGCCGGCCGACCGACAGCAGGCCCGGGAAGGGCGCGGACGTCTCGGCCAGGCGCGGGTGCTCGGGCAGCTCGGCGAGCCGGCAGGTCCACGACCAGCCCTCGGCTGCGGACTGCCAGGGCGCGGGCGGTTCGGCGGTGTCGCCGCCGGCCAGGTTCAGGGTGACCTGCTCGGGCGAGGCCCAGGCGACGACCGGCTGCGGCAGCGCGCGTCCCTGGTCGGCGCGGGCGGCGGCCAGCAGGCGCAGCGCGCGATCGAGCGTCGCGGCGAGCCCGGCGTCGGCGGACAGCGCGAGCGCCTGTTCGTCCGCGCCGGCAGGGGCGTACGGGCCGCGGCGTGCAGTGAGCGCGACCAGCAGCCCGGCGAGCATCAGCCCGCCGCCGAGCGTGATCGACTCGAGCGAGGTATCCGGCGTGGCGGACGCGGGCCGGGCGGTGGCCAGCGACGGGACGGACGCCGCCGAGTGCGTGACCGGCGCGGCGTCCGCCTGGGCCGGCAGCAGCGGCACCTGCTCGACCGGTGCCTGGTCGGCGGCAGACGGGGTCGCCGCGGCGTCCTGATGCGGCGCCGGAACGTTGGGCTGCAACTCGCGCACGCCCGGCCCGGACGCGTCGGCGGGCAGCCGCAGCTCCCAGCCCGGACGGATCAGGTTGGCGTCCACGAGCTTGCTGCCGTCGGACTGCACACGGTCCTTGTTGAGCGCGAAGATCTCCTTGTAGCGCAAGGGATCCTTCAACGTGCGCTCGGCTATGTCCCACAAGCTGTCGTAGCGCCGGCCGTGCGGCGGCCGCACCACGTAGTACTTGTGCGCGGCCGCGGGCGTATCGGCCTCGCCACCTGCGTCATGTGCGGCGGCCGCAAGCTGGTCGGCGGGCGAGACACCCTGCCACGCGGGCACGCCGGCCACAGTGCCCCCGGCGTGCTGGGACGCGACAGCGGCGGGCGGCGCCGCGACATGACCGCCGCCGTGCGGGAACGTCGCGGTGGCCGCACCGCCGAGCAACAGCGCGGCGGCGACCAGACGGCGGGCCAGCAATTGGCTGCCGCCGCCGAGCGGGACGGTGCGCGGCAGCCGGCCGCGACGCAGCGCGCGCCACTCGGAGATCAGGCAGACGGCGAAGTGCGCCCACACCAGCCAGACGACGCAGGCCAGGATCTTGATGATCAGCGTGGCGGTGATCGTCTGGGTCAGCCAGTCGTGCGACGGCGCACTGCGCGGCAACGGGTAGCCGACGAAGATCACCAGCGCGGCGGGGATGCCCGCGACCAGCAGCACGAGCCCGGCGACACCGGCCAGCCCCAGCCGGATCTCGTGACCGCGATCGGCGGCAGCCGAACGGGGCAGCCGGTCGGGCCGGGTGGCAGGGCGCGGTGGCCGTGTGGCGAGAGACATCTGCGCCTCCCCCTCCTGGTCGGTCTAGTTGATGATCAACGTCTGGATGTCGTTCACGGTCTGGTTGGTCGTGCTGCTGACCTGGATGTCACCGTTGAGCAACGTCCAGGACGACCAGGGCGTCGCGGGGTCGGTGGTGTAACGCACCGCCCAGGTCGCGGTGACCCGCATCGGATACTTCTGGTCCGGCTGACCCGCGGACGAGTGCGTGAACGCGTACCAGCAGGCAGCACCCGGCGCGGTCGAGTCCGGCGTGTCCGACGGCGTCACCGTCAACCCCGCACCGGCGCAGTCCACCGGCGGCCCGTCCGGACCCAGCGGCGCGACGGTCAGGTGCGTTATCCGCGCCTGCATCACCACGCCGCCGACTGCGACCTGGTCGGAGGAGTCCGGCACCGCGTGGAACGCGACGTCCTCGTTCGTCCGCACCCGCACCGACGGCGACGCCACCGCGGTCGCGATCGGGTAGTCGTTGGACCCCGACGCGTAGTAGTGGACCAGCTTTTGCTGGTTGTGCGTCAACGTCTTCGGTGGCGTGCCCTTGGGGATCGGGTGCAACTGCGACGTGACGGTCACCGGCCAGGTGATCTTGTAGTCCGCGCTGATGCCGTTCAGGCAGCGGTGCCAGTAGTAGTCGAAGTGCTGCAGGTCCAGGTACTGCTCGTTGGTCTCCAGCTGCGCCAGCTCGGCGTCGGTCAGCGGCACGTCCCAACCGAGATCGGGGCTGCACGTCGGGACCGGGTCGGTGCCCAGGATCTGCTTCACCGACAGATGCGAGGACGACCCCGAGCCCAGACACGCCTCACCGAAACCGCCGGTGCCCGCATACAGGTGGCACCCACCCACCTGCGCCGAGGTGTTGTTGCCGGTCACGGTCGTGCCACCGCCGGCCCCCGAGCCTGCCTTGCCATGTCCGTTGTTGAGCCCGATACCGCCGTCACTGGGCGGACCCGCAAGGGCGGGAGTCGGCGCCAATGCCGCCAGCAGCACCAGGGCAGCCCCTGCCACCAACGCTCGCACCCCTGGCCGACACGTCACCATTTCACCTCCGGGATCCGCACGCCGGTGCAGCTGAAGGAACCATGATCAAGCGCACTGACCTTCCAGATACCGCCGGAGCGCACAGCGTCACCGTAGAACGCGGACACCACGCGTTTGTGTGCCGGCTTGCCGGTCTTGGGGTCGAGTCCGAAACCATTCGTCTGCAGGCAGCCTCGAAGTTCTCGCTGGTTGTTCGCCAGTTGCTTGGTCGAGATCGGCGTGAACGGCAGCGGGCCGGGGAAGTGCTGGCCGACAACACCGCCGAGGATGTTCTTCATCGTCTTCGCGAGGGCGGGGGTCATCAACGCCTGAAGCGCCTTGTCCGTGTAGTGACCGGAGTTGACAGTCTTGGCGGCCTGGTCGGCCCAGGCCCGCACGGCCTTGACGACCGGATCGCTCTCGAACGCGGACAACGGCTTTGCAGTACTGGACGGACTCGGCGGGGGCGTCGACGAGGTAGGTGTGGTGACCGTCGTCGTCGGAGCGACACTCGGCGGCAGTTGGGATCGTTGCGCGGCCGGCGACGACGATGAGCAGGCCGCCGCACCGAGCACGGAAACCAGCAGCAGCGCTGCACCGATCGCCCGACGCACCGACTCTCCCCCTCACGCCACAACAGACATCCGGAGCCTAACCGCTCCGGACAATCCGCCCAACTTGTCAGATCGTGTGCGATCGGCGGATCAGCAGGCGTCGGCGGCGTTCGTGCCCTCGTAGGGGCGGGCCTGCGCGGTGCCGGTCGCGGACATGTGATCGATGTGGATCATGCCGAGCAGCGTGGTCGAGATCCGCATTCGCACCCGGGTGTTGACCACGATGTGCTGCGGACCGGCAGGGCAATTCGGGCCGGTGTCGACGGCGTCGGTGATCGCGGGCGAGGCGAGCTCGCACGTCGTCACACGCGGATCGTTGTGCTGAAGCGCGGAGCAGTAGTCCTCGACCCGTCGCTGCACGCTGCGGCTGCCACCGTCGGTCACGAGCGTCAGGTTCGCGGCGCTGAGGTCGACCGCTGTCGCACCGGCGCGCGCCGCCTCCTCCGCGTAGGCCTGCGCCTGCGACCGCGCGTTCAGGTCACTGGATCCGTCCACCACGAGCCCGCCGAGCAGCAGCACCGCGAACAACACGATCGGCACGAGCGGCGCTATCGAGCCGCGATCACCGCGTGGCAGGTGCATCAGCCCACGCTCCGGTTCGGATCGATCATGGCGGAGAACTGCGAGCGGGCGGTCATGTGCGGCATCGGAACCGGCAGGCCGAGGTCGGACAGCGTGTAGCCGCAGTGCGCGCTGACGGTGACCGTGTCCCCCGGCTCGATGCCGCCGGCGTCCGCGGTTCCGTCCGGGCGGGTGGCGCTGACATCCACGACCACGTTGGCCCGGCTGCACCCACCCGCGCCGTCGCCCAGGTCGTCCTCCACGGTCTGCTGCGCGGCGTGCCGGACGGCGCCCGGGTCGAGATTCTCTAGCTGCGTCACCTGCCGGGCCGCGTCGCGCGTGGCCGAGTCGAGCGTCCCGGACAACTGGGAGACGCGGGCGAAGGCGAAGATCAGCGCGAAGACGATCAGGAACAAGGGCGCGACGATCACGTACTCCAGCGCGATCGAGCCGCGTTCCGCGGAACGTGCGCGGCGGATGCCGGTCACCCGAAGTCCTGGAACTGCTCGACGCGTCCGCTGGCCGACTGCGTGACCGGGAAGCTGAAGCCGAGCAGGCTGATCGAGCGGCCGTGGACGGTGACCGTCACTTCGGCCGCGCCCGTCTCGGCGTTGCCGCCGCCGGCGAAGTAGGCGTCCGCCGCAGCGCACTTGGGCGTGACCGTGGCGTGCGTGAGCGCGCCCTTGCCCACGGCGTCGGCGAACCGGATGACGCTGTCGGCGACGTGCCCGGAGCTGGCCCGGCAGTCGTCGTAGTTGGTATAGAGCCGCAGCTGGGACACCCCGTCGCGGGCAGCCTGCAGCGCGACGGACCGTCCGTAGAAATACAGCGCACCCTGGATGACCAGGAAGATCAGCGCCAGCAGGCTGGGGGCGATGACCGCCAGCTCGAGCGCGCTGACACCGCGATCATCGGCCAGGAAGGAACGGCGACGGGCCATTCGTCGGATCCGGACGGACGGGCCGTCACTGCCCGCCGGGCGCACAGGACGTGTTGACCGGCTGGTTCGCACAGTTCTGGATGTCCGAGGACTTGGTGCTGACCACGTGGTAGATCACCGCGCCGATCACGGTGGCCATGACGACGGAGATGGCGGCGATGATCGCCCACTCCAGCGCGGACGCGCCCCGGTCCTTGTGCGGTTCGGCGCGAACGGCGCCCACCCGGTCGACAAGGGCGCCGTAGAGCATGACCACGTAGAACTCCATGCGAACGATTCCCTCTCATCCCCGGCGCAACAGCGGTCCTAGTGTGCCATTCGGTGCAAATCTTGTCGCCGTCAGACGCCAGCCAGCTGGGACAGCGCCGGATAGGCCAGGAAGACCATGAAGCCGAAGCAGATCAGCAACTGCGCGACGAGCATCGACTGCGACTTCTCCCCCGCCTCGCCCTCGACGTCGGCGAGTTCGCGTCGCCGCAAGGTCGCGGCACGGGCCGACAGCGACTGACGGATCTTGGCGCCGTCGTCGGCGGCCAGCGCGAGCGCGGCGGACAGGTCGCGCAGCTCCTCGACCCCGATGTCCGTTCCGAGCGAACCCAGCGCGGCCCACGGCGTAGTGCCGAACAGCCGCGCGTTGGCCAGCGCCTGCCGGATCCGGATCAGCGCCCAGTGCTCGCTGATCGTGGACGCGGTCAGCAGCGCCTCTGGCAGGCCGCGGCCGCCGGCGAGGTTCATCGCGACCAGGTCCAGGAAGATGCCGACCACGCGGCGGAAGTCCTCGCGGCGCTTGTCCGCCTCGCTGCGCAACGCCAGGTCCGGCAGGAAGAACCCGAACAGCCCGAACGCGATCGCGGCCACGGCCGGCAGCGCGGGCGGCAGCGAGATCCCGGTCAGCTGCAGCGCGGACCACAGCACCGGCGCGAGCAGCAGGAAGCCGAGTCCGTAGAGGACCTTGGACGCGAGCAGGCCGCCGAGCGAGCGGTTCATCAAAGCCAGGTCGGTCCGCATGCGGCGCAGCTGCCAGCCACGTTCGGCCGCGAGCACCTCGAGCCGGTCGCCCAGCCTGCGGCCCAACGAGTCGAGCCGGCCCGTCGCACGCTGCGCCTCCAGCGCGGTGACCGTGCGCGTCGACATCGACTTCGTACCGGAGTCGATGCGGTTGATCAACGTTGCGATACCCGGGTCGGGACGTAGCCACACCCGGATGAACGCGTAGACACCGAGACCGGCCACAGCCCCGCAGAAGATCGCGAGCGTCACGGCGCCACCGGCACGTCGGCGTGAGCGGTCGCGTCCACCGGAACGAGGAACCGTTCGGTACGGCGGGCGGCGGCCAGGCTGCGCAGCCAGAACAGCCCGCCGGCGAGCAGCAGCACCACGACGATCAGCACCATCTCGCCCTCGAGCGAGCCATACGGCTTGACGTAGTTGCGGTTCAGCACAGCCATCGCGGCCATCACGCCGAGCACGATCACCAGCACGATCCGCACACTGCGCCGCACGCTCTTACGGCTGGCCTCGATGCGCCGGCGCAGGTCCAGTTCCTCGCGCGCGGACACGGCCAGCGCGGTCAGCACGTCGCGCAGGCCCGGCCCGCGCAGCCGGGCGTTCAGCACCAGCGCGGCGCAGATGACATCCGCGCTGGGATCGTCGATGTCCTCGGCGAAACCGGCCAGGGCGTCCGGCAGCGGCTCACGGATACGCAGCCGGTCGACGAGCAGGTTCAGCGACGGACGGATCACCGCGCCGGCGTTGACCGCGGTCGCCGGGATCGCCTGTTCGAGCCCGACGGCGCCGGCGATCGTGTCGCGCAACGACTCGGTCCACGAGGCCATCGCCTCCAGCCGCAGAATGCCGAGCCGTTCCTGCGCGTCGCCGCCGGCGACCCGATCCCAGAACGCGACGAGCACACCGACCGCGAGCCCCGCGACGACCCACCGGGTCAGCAACAGCGCCACGGCAGCACCGGCCAGGCCGAACGCGAGCCGGCGCGTGGCCGCGCGCCGGCTGGTCACGCGGCGGCGGGTGGGTCGCCCGGCCGGACGTGCGGGCATCCCGATGACGGCGAGCACCGCCACGAAGATGCCGAGCCCTGCGACCGCTCCGCAGAGGATCGCCAGCTGCAGCGCGAAGCCGTTCATCGCCAGCGCCCCTGCACCCCGGCGGTGTAGCCGTGCCGCTCGAGATCGTCGATGCAGCTGATCGGCGCGTGCGCGACCGCGCGACCGTCGGGGCCGGGCGCGAAGATCTCGCTCGACAGCACCCGCCCGTCCACGCCGGTCACCTCGCGCACGCTCTCGATGCAGCGCTGCAGCCCGCCGCCTGACTCGTAGAAGTTCTGCCGCCGCATGAACACGACGAAGTTGATCGAGCCGGCGATCAGCATGTGCGTCGCCTCGACCGGCAGGTTCTCCTCGGCCTGCAGCGCGTACGTCGAGATCCGGTTGAACACCTCGATGGAGGAGTTCGCGTGGATCGTCGACAGCGAGCCGTCGTTGCCCTGGCTCATCGCGTTCAGCATGGTGACGATCTCGTCGCCCAGCACCTCGCCGACGATCACCCGGCTCGGGTTCATCCGCAGCGAGCGCCGCACGAGTTCTGCCATCGTCACCGCGCCGAGGCCCTCGGAGTTCGGCAGCCGCTCCTCGAACGCGACCACGTTCGGGTGCAGGTCGGCGAAGGCGTCCAGGCCGAGTTCCATCGCCCGCTCGACGGTGATCAGTCGCTCGCTGGGCGGGATCTCGTTGGCGAGCGCGCGCAGCAGCGTCGTCTTCCCGGAGTTGGTCGCGCCCGAGATCATGATGTTCTTGCGCGCCCGGACGGCCGCACGCAGGAACACCGCCAGCTCCGGCGACATCGTGCCGTTCCCGACCAGGTCGTCCAGGCTGACCTTGCCGAGCCGCGACCGGCGCACGCTCACAGCCGGCCGGGTGCACACGCCCATGACCGCGGACAGGCGCGAACCGTCCGGCAGCCGCAGGTCCAGCTGCGGGTTGGCCGAGTCGAACGGGCGGCTGGTCAGCCCGACGTTGGCGGCGAGCACCTGGATCAGCTCGATCAACTCGTCGTCGGTTTCGGCCACCGGCTCGTGCAGTTCTTCGCGTCCGTCCGAGTAGCCGACGAACACCTGATCGCAGCCGTTGATGTCGATGTTCTCGACCTCGGGATCGTCCAGCAGCGGCTGCAGCCGGCCGACACCGAACAGCGCCGCGTGGATCGCCGCGGCGGCCGCCTCCTCCTCGTCCGGGGTGAGCGGAGCGCGGCCCTCGCTGATCTCCGTGCGGGCGTGGTCCTCGAGCACCTGGACGATGAGCGACCGCGCGTACTGCCGCTCGTCCTCGGTGGACATCGGGGCGCGGCCGGACAGCTCGTCGGCGCGCCGCTGCTGGTTCAGCCGGTCCGCCACCTGTGCGCGCAGCCGGCGCACCAGGGCCTGGTCGGTGAGCTCGTTCATGACCGCCATCCGACGTCCTTCGCGCGCGAAGACCTGCGCCCGGCCTTGTGTCGCCGGTGCCGTTCCGAACGTGTCAGCCGGGGCGCACCGTCGCCCTCGGCCTCACTCTGGTCCGCCGCAGGTTGCGGAAGGTCCGCCTCGACCGGCAGGTTGACCTGCGGCGTCACGTACGGCGGCAACGCGAACTCCGGCTCCCCTTCGCGGCCGAACCAGTACGCGACGTAGAGCGCGTTGCCCAGCTCTGCGACCAGGTCCGCGCCGGACCGGGCGATCATGGTCCGTTCCGGGCGGCTCACGCGCTCGCCGTGGAACATCCGCACGCCGACGGGATCGGACGGGACGAAGCCCAGCGCGCCGACGTCGGCGAACTCGGACCTGATCACCGCGAGCGCGCTGTCGGCGTCGGCCTGCCGGTCCCCACGAATGATCACACCGAACTTCGGGCCGATGCCGTCGCGTGGCGCCAGCGCCGGCAGCACCGTGCGCAGCCGCGCACGGGCGGCGAACACGCCGGACACGCTCGCGTCCACAACGCACGCGACCAGATCGGCGGCGCGGGCGACGGGAAGCACCGGCGACGTCGGGTCGAGTCGCCCGGCATCGACGATCACCTGATGGCTTTCCAGGTCGGCGAGCGCACGCGCGATGGTGTTCCAGGTGCTGCCCGCGGCCGCGGCCTGCTCGGGACCGGTGAGCCCGACGATCACCTCGCCGCCGCCGAGCACGTGCTGGCTGTGCCCCAGCAGCGTGCTCGGTTCCAACCGCCTGCGGGCGAGCGGCAGCAGGCTGAGCATGCCGGTGCCCAGGTCCAGCGGCGAGCCGTCCGGCGCGGGCAGCCGCAGCCCGACGTCACCGCCGGCCGGATCGCAGTCTACGAGCAGCGCCGGCCGCGGCCACAGCGACGCGATGAGCATCGCGGTGGTGGTTACCCCCGGCGCGCCCTTGGCCGAGAACAAGACGACACTGCCCATCGAGGTCTCACGAACCGTTCGCGTAGTCGATCGCGGGCTTCGTCCCGATCGGCAGGGCACCGAGCACCACGTCGTTCTGCGCGGCGGCGCTGACGACCGCAGGTGCGGAGTCGGCGGTGAGCAGCAGCGAGACGGTGCGTGCGCCGCCGGTCGAGCCGGAGCTCACCGACACCACGCGTGCGGCGTCCACGAGGGCAGTGCCGTTGCTGGCGCTGCTCGCATCGCTCTTGCTCACGCCGTAGACACGGACCACGTCGCCGTCGTGCACGCCCGCTGCCGGCTGCTGCGCGGCGGTGACGCTCACGCCGACCACGACACCGTCGCTCGGCAGCACGTCGGTGGCCTGGAACATGTTGCGGTTGATCAACGTGCCGGCCGGGATATCGACGGTCGCGTACGTGCCGACGTAGCCGTGCTCGACCGACGCGGGCGCGAGCGCGGTGCCGCTGTCCGCGGACACCCGAGTCGTCGTGAAGTCCGACGCGGTGACCCGCTGGCCGGGACGGATCTCGTGCGCCGCGACCAGGACGTCGGTGCGCTGCCCGCTGCGATACACGACCAGGGCGGCACCCAAAGCACCCGCGACCACGAGCAACAGGGCAAGCGCAGCGAGGGCCGGACGGCGGTCACGCGCTTGCACCGGTAGGCGCCCGGTGCCGACTGGGGCACCGGACAGCGCGGGCCTGGTCATTCTCGGTCCTCCTCGCACACCGCCGGTCGGTGCGCGACAACGCTAACCCAGGACGACCTGCCGAGGCGACGCGAACCCCACCAACGGTGTGGATGTCGCGAACGTTGCGCAACGGATACGCCGAAGGCCGGCCCCGTTGCGGGGACCGGCCTTCGTCGTGACGTTTGCCGACTGACTCAGCGGTGTTCGGCCCTTCGGGCCTGCGACAGGTTCAATCGGCTCGGGAGCGGGAGCAAGCTCCCGCTCCCCTCGCCTCAATCACCTGTAGTCGTCGTAGCCGAACTCGTCCAGCGGCACCGCCGGGCCGAGCCCGCCCGCGCCGAAGCCGAGGTAGTCGTTCTCGTCGTACCCGGCCATGGAGAACGCCGCTGCACGGGCCTCCTCGGTCGGGTTGACCTCGACGTTGCGGTAGCGGGCGATGCCGGTACCGGCCGGGATCAGCTTGCCGATGATCACGTTCTCCTTCAGGCCGACGAGCGAGTCGCTCTTGGCCGAGATCGCCGCGTCGGTGAGGACGCGGGTCGTCTCCTGGAAGGAGGCCGCCGACAGCCACGACTCGGTCGCCAGCGAGGCCTTGGTGATGCCCATCAGCACCGGACGGCCGGACGCCGGCTCGTGACCCTCGGCCACAACCCGCCGGTTCTCCGCCTCGAACGCGCTGCGCTCGACCAGCGAACCGGGCAGGAACTCGGTCGCACCGGACTCGATCACGGTGATGCGCTTGAGCATCTGCCGGATGATCACCTCGATGTGCTTGTCGTGGATCGCGACACCCTGGCTGCGGTAGACCTCCTGGACCTCGCGTACCAGGTGCAGCTGCACCTCGCGCGGGCCCATGATCCGCAGCACGTCGTGCGGGTTGATCGCGCCGGTGACCAGCTGCTGGCCGGCCTCGACGGTGTCGCCGTCGCTGACCAGCAGGCGGGCCCGCCGGGTGATCGGGTACTCGCGCTCCTCGGAGCCGTCGTCGGGCGTGATGACGACGCGCCGCGTGGAGCCCTTCGTACCGTCGGACTCCTCGAGCCGGACCCGTCCGGACGCCTCGGCGATCGGGGCCACGCCCTTGGGGACGCGGGCCTCGAACAGCTCGGCGACACGGGGCAGACCGTGCGTGATGTCCTCACCGGCGATACCACCGGTGTGGAAGGTACGCATGGTCAGCTGGGTGCCGGGCTCGCCGATCGACTGGGCGGCGATGATGCCGACCGCCTCACCGACGTCCACCAGCTTGCCGGTCGCCAGGGAGCGGCCGTAGCAGGTGGCGCAGGTGCCGAACGCGGACTCGCAGGTCAGCACCGAGCGGACCCGGACCTCCGAGACGCCGGCCTTGACCAGCTCCTCGATCAGCACATCACCGAGGTCGGAGCCGGCCGCGGCCTTCACCTTGTTGCCGACCTTGACGTCCTCGGACAGGACGCGGGCGTACGCCGACGTCTCGACGTGCAGGTCCCGGACCAGAGTGCCGTCGGGGCCCGGCGCGGCGATCGTCAGCACGACGCCGCGGTCGGTGCCGCAGTCCTCCTCGCGGATGATCACGTCCTGGCTGACGTCCACCAGACGACGGGTCAGATAACCCGAGTCGGCGGTACGCAGCGCGGTGTCGGCCAGACCCTTGCGCGTGCCGTGCGTGGAGATGAAGTACTCCAGCACGGACAAGCCCTCGCGGAAGTTCGACTTGATCGGACGCGGGATGATCTCGCCCTTCGGGTTCGACACCAGACCGCGCATACCCGCGATCTGCCGCATCTGCATCATGTTTCCGCGAGCACCGGAGTTCACCATGATGTACACGGTGTTGGTCTTCGGGAAGTTGTCTTCCATCTCCTTGGCGACCTCGCTGGTCGCCTTGGTCCAGACCTCGACGAGCTCCTG